>DAOWNY010000029.1 GCA_030642325.1 Deltaproteobacteria bacterium | reverse complement strand
GAAAGATGAAAAAATTGCCGTATTTGATCTGGGCGGGGGCACCTACGATATTTCAATCCTGGAACTTGGGGACGGAGTTTTCGAGGTTAAGGCAACCAACGGCGATACCCACCTGGGAGGAGAAGATTTTGATCTGAGAATTATCGACTTCTTGGCGGATGAATTCAAAAAGGACCAAGGTATCGATATCCGGCAAGACAAAATGGCCCTGCAAAGACTTAAAGAAGCCGCTGAAAAAGCAAAGCAAGAACTTTCATCCACATTGGAAACAGATATTAATCTCCCCTTTATTACAGCGGATGCCAGTGGCCCCAAGCATTTAAATATAAAACTTACCAGAAGTAAACTGGAAAAACTGGTGGAAGACCTGGTTGAAAAGGTTGTGACTCCTTGCCTGACTGCCATTAAGGATGCGGGGATCAAACCATCGGATATTGACGAAGTTATTTTGGTGGGGGGGATGACCAGAATGCCCCTGGTGCAGAAAAAGGTAAAAGAAATCTTCGGCAGGGAACCACATAAAGGGGTTAATCCCGATGAAGTGGTAGCAATGGGTGCGGCCATTCAAGGCGGAGTATTGAAGGGTGATATCAAGGATGTGCTGTTATTGGATGTAACCCCTCTCTCTTTAGGGATTGAAACCTTGGGAGGAGTATTTACCAAATTAATCGACAAAAATAGTACGATTCCCACAAAAAAATCTCAGGTCTTCTCCACCGCCGCCGACAATCAGCCATCGGTAAGTATCCACGTCCTTCAGGGAGAGCGGGAAATGGCCGAGTACAACAAAACTCTCGGCAGGTTTGAGTTAGTGGGTATTCCTCCCGCCCAACGGGGCATTCCTCAAATAGAAGTTACCTTTGACATTGATGCCAACGGTATCGTCCATGTCACGGCAAAAGATCTTGGCACCGGCAAGGAACAATCCATTAAAATAACTGCCTCCAGCGGACTTACCGAAGAAGATATCAAAAAGATGACCAGCGATGCCGAAGAGCACGCCGAAGAGGATAAAAAGAAGCGGGGGCTGGTTGATGCAAGAAACAGTGCTGATGCATTGGTTTATGCCACCGAAAAAACCCTGTCTGAACATAAAGACCAGGTTGATCCTGCCACAAAAGACGAAATCGAAGAAGCCATAAAAAAAGTAAATAAATCCATGGAAGGATCTGATATTGAAGCAATCAAACAAACGAGCGAAGCTTTAAGTAAGGCTTCTCATAAGCTAGCCGAGACTATGTACGCTAAAGCATCGAAGGAAGGGCAGGACCAAACTGGGACTGCAGGCACTGAGAGCGGGGAAAAACCTTCCGGTGATGACGTAGTGGACGCCGATTTTGAGGAAGTCAAAAACGACAAATAATTTGATTATGGTGGCAGGCTGGTAACTCTTGCCACCATAAAATTTTCCATTTACCTCAAGGCCAAAGTTGCCTGAATTCATTTTTTCTCCCCCTGCCTATTCTCTCATCCCACATTAATTTTTTTTAAAAATTTTTATCTATTGTCTTTTGGCATATACTCCCCCGGTGAAAGGATAAAATGTGGCGGATCCAAAGAAAATTTATTTTAGTAATGGTCTGTTGATAATATTTACTGTCTGCCTTCTGATTTGTCAGAATGCAACTACTTCCAGTGGAGAAACCGTTAATAACGAAAAATTGACCACCGGAAGCACCATTCAAAAAATATTTAAGGGACTGATGGGCATTGCTCCCACCAAAAAACATGTCATAGGCTGCATTCTTCCCTTCAGTGGCAAGCATGCCATTTATGGTCAAAAACTTCTTCATGGCATTGAGTTGGCACTCGATGAGTTCAATTCTTCAACAGATGCAATACCCCTCACACTAATAGTAAAAGATTCAAAAGCCGATCCCCTGATTTCAAAAAAAGCGGTTGAAGATCTCGTTTATCAGGAAGGAGCCATTGCTATTATCGGCCCTTTATTGGGTAGCCCGGCCAAGGCCGCATCCAAGAAGGCTGAAAAACTTCGGGTTCCAATCATAACCCTTACCCAAAGGGAAGATATTGCCGGCACTGGAAAATACGTCTTCAGGAACTTTTTGACCCCCTCCCTCCAAGTTAAAACACTAACAACTTACGCAATCGAGACCCGCGGGCTCAATAGGTTTGTCATCCTTTATCCACAAAATATTTATGGTGAAAAATTCATGGATCTTTTCTGGAATGAGGTGGACATCCACAACAGAGAAGTATTGCAAATCTTATCCTACGAAGAGGATCAGACTGATTTCGGAGATGTAATAAAAGAAATGGTGAAGCTGCCCCCCTTTGATGAAAAAAGGGAGGTAATGGTAGAAGAGGTGACGGAGGGGGAAGAAAAAAAAGAGCCAAAGCCAATTATCGACTTTGACGCCATATTCATTCCCGACAGTTACAAAAAAATAGGGCTTATTGCTTCTCAATTGGCATTCTATGACGTGAAAGGGGTCTGCCTTCTAGGGACCAACTTGTGGAACTCGCCGCAATTACCCAAAATGGCAGGAAACTTTCTTCAAGAGTCAATATTTGTTGATAGTTTTTTTCAGGGAAGTTCCTTCCCTTTTGTTAAAAAATTCATTGCCGATTTCAAGCTGACCTTCGGGGAGGAACCCGGGACATTGGAGGCCCACTCATATGACATCACATCTTTGATCATTTACCTCCTAAACGATAAGCAGGTTAATTCTCGCAAAAATTTGAAAGATGAATTACTTAAAGTTAAATATTTTCCGGGAGTTACCGGAATCACAAGTTTCAGTCCCTCCGGTGAGGTTGAAAAAACCTTATATTTCCTAACGGTCAGGGGGGGCAGGATAATGGAGTGTCAATGACAAATAACCCGATAACTGAAGTTTCACCGTTTTTAAAATTTCAACTATCTGTTTTTATTGAATAAAATTAATTACTTCTCTCTTGGAAAAGATTTTTCTGGTATATAATCTAAACATCGTATTGATATATTTTGGGTAAAATATTGAAATAGCTACAAATCATGAAAAATACTTATGATCTGCTTTTCCTGAAAACTATAGAAAAACGGTGAAACTTCAGCCGATAATTCAAGCCGACTTATACTATGAGAGTCATAAAACCGGATTAATTCATTGAACATGGGAGTTAATTTTTAAAGAAAGGGGTGCTACTAAAATACTAAAAAATAAAAAGAGGGATTAAAACAATTGTATCCGTTCATAGTTTACAGTTAACGGTTCAATGTCATTAACTTAAGAATTTATCATATGTCATTCCCGTAAAAACGGGGATGACGATAAAAAACTATACTTAACAAAATATTCTTAAGTTAATGACATTGATTCACGCCATCCATGGGACGGGACATCCCCTGGAACGTAATATCCCGCCGCTGGTCGACAACATTGAACCGGCGGTGCGTCGTGCCATGGAAAAACATCCTGATCTGCATGGTGACAAGATTATTCCCAGCGCGATCGAAGAAAATGTCCGGCAAGGGGTAAAAGACCTCTTCATGCTGAGTCCCTCCACCAGGAATATCGTCAAAAGCGGTGACGCCAAGGTTGTGGGAGCCATATATAATGTCGGTTCCGGTAAAATTAAGTGGTTACCCGAATCAACCGTTTTTAATATCCTTGATGGGGTTGAAAAAGATCCTAACCGTGCAACCAACCCCATGGCAAAGAATTAAAACCACTCTGCACAAGCTTTGTTTTTGAGGGGAGGCCGGCTCCCCTCATGCAGAGTCTATAACATCCTGCCGTGTCTCCCAAAAAAATTCCTTATCCCCTTGCGGACGTTAAAAACAGTCGGCCTGTTCATCCTTTTTTTGGCTCGTCCAAAGTCCGAATTTCCACCTTGCCCCTAAGGTAATTTTTCACTGTACCAACAGGTATTTCTTTTCTATGGAAGATACCGGCAGCCAAGGCAGATTCCGCCTCTGTTCGGGTAAAGACTTCATGGAAATGTTCTTCGCAGCCGGCACCGCTTGAGGCTATTACCGGTATGGAAACAGACCCTTTGACCGCGTTGATCAGTTCGAGATCGAACCCCGTGTTGGTTCCGTCCCTGTCGATACAGTTGAGCAGAATTTCTCCTGCTCCAAGCTTTTCACAGACTTGCGCCAAGGTGACCGCGTCTAAATTTCTCGGTTCACGCCCCCCCTTGATGGTGCACTGATACCAGCAATACCGTTCACCGTCAGGACCCGGAATAGAACTCTCAATTACCTGGTGCTTTACCTCATTTCCTGACTTTACATAAACACGCTTGGGATCTATCGAGATAATAACTGCCTGATTTCCGTATACGCGGGATATCTCTTCAATGGAACTTCGACCGGTCTTTCGCCCTGTTCTCAAATACTCCTCAGCGATCAGTACCGCATCGCTCCCAATGGAAATCTTGTCTGCACCTGACCGGAAATATTCGGAAGCAACCTCCAGAGCCGAGTATTTCCGACCGTTTTTATCCGTATAATTTCGAATCCCCCCGCCAATGGCCAGGGGAACAAAGACATTTTTTGAGGTTTGACGGAGCACTTCAAGCATGGGCATATCTTCTAGGGGAAAATCCCTAAACCCCGTAATGTTGAGGAATGTGATTTCGTCAGCGCCTTCCTCATAGTAGTGCCTCGCCAATTCTACCGGCTTCCCCAGGTTTCTCACTGACCCATTTTCCCTGACATCATACCGGTCCCCTTTTGTAACCACCAGATCTCCTTCGTCGTTGGATCGTACATCCAGACAGACAATGATCCTTTTAGCCAGCCGTGTTTCTCCTGATACTTGAATACACTTTTTTTGCGCACCGTTTTTTTTTAAAAAATTATGCAGAATACGCAGCCCCGGGGTGCCGCTCTTTTCAGGGTGAAACTGGGTGGCAATTATGTTGCCTCTTTGAATACTGCTCGTAAAGTTATATCCATAATCGGTTGTTGTAAGGATAACCGAATCATCCTCCGGGACTACGTGATATGAATGAACAAAATAGAATTTTTCATCACCCCGAAACCCATCGAAAATTTGTGAAGGCTTCTTGCCGATAAGGCCGTTCCAACCGATATGAGGTACCGAAAGATTCGTGGCAAATTTTTTCACTGTTCCCGAAATGAAACCCAGTCCTCTTATACCGGGGGCCTCTTCGCTGGAGTCGAACAGGGCTTGTAACCCCAGGCAGATACCGAGAAAAGGTCTATCGGAATAAAGATATTTCCTCAAAGATTCGACTAAATTTTTTTTCCTGAGGATTTCCATCATACTGCCGAAAGCACCCACTCCCGGGAAGACAAGCTTTTGGGCTGCCATAATGTCCTTGCCGCTTGCGACAACTTTAACCGACTCGCCCAGTCGCTCAATAGCGTTAATAACACTTCTGACATTTCCTGCACCATAGTCAAGTAACGTGATCATGTCTTGTTTCCTTACTTGGGAAAAATAGCAAAAATTCGGGATTAACTGTCCAGATAAATCCGTCCTTTCCATGAAACCCCTTTGTTGAAAGAAATTCTGATGGTAGAGTTAACCAGAATGGCCATCAATACCAACGCCCCCAGAGGCTGGAGAAAGGCATAGGTATCATTGAGATCACCCAACTTTTTCAGCAACCTTCGAATCCCCATGGTAAGCAGGCAGGACAGTATTCCCTGGATAAGTATGATGCTGACAAAGGTGTTACAGCCGTAAAATATAATACAGCCAAAACCGACCGGGATCGAAAGCCAGGGGAGCACCAGAACGATAAAAATTATCAGGGTGCATAATATGGCTGCCCAAACCTTCTTATCCATCCCCACAAAAAAATTTTTACTGAACCCCTCCCAGATCCCACCAAAGCTGGTATATTCCCGGAGGGAAAACAAGTCGGTTCCAAGCAGATAGCTCAATCTATACCCCTCTTTCTTCATTGTCCGTGCAAGCACTAAATCCTCTACGATTTCCCCCTTAATACGTTCATGCCCTCCTATCTTCTCATAGGTCTCTTTTTTAAAAAAAAGATATGGCCCAATTACCGAAGTTACGGGGGAGGATGGATCATTAATCTTTTTTAGTGTAAATTTGTTTACGATTAAAAATCCCAATAGGGGCAAAACCACCTTTTCCCAAAAAGTTATGCATATTAGCCGGGGAACCATTGTTAGTAAATCTGAATCATACTCCATGGCATAGCTTACTGTTTGGGTGATGCATTTTGGAGAGGTAATCATTACATCAGCATCAAGGAAAAGCAGATACTCTCCCCGGGCTTTCTGAACTCCCTGGCAGAGGGCATAATTTTTTCCAATCCATCCGGGGGGAAGTTTTTTCCCTCTGATCAGTTTTACGGATTTACTCTTTTCCTGAAATTCCTCTACAATCCTGGCGGTTCCATCGGTGGACTGGTCATCAATAACAATAATTTCTAAATTTGGGAAATCCTGCTTAAAAAGAGAGTTAAGGCAATTTCCGATATTTTCTTCCTCATTTCTTGCCGGGATCAATACCGACACCCGGGGGGGAGATTTCAAGTTACCGGGGAATCTGTCTTCCGTTAACAGGTAGGGGGCAAGGCTTGCTTGCCGATTGAAAATAAAGGAAAAAAAGAGGGCAAGATAAAAAAGGAGGTTGACTGTCATTAAAATAAGGCAAAGGTTTGCCAAAAAAAACATCTTTTCTCTCCTCCCCTATTCCGGATCCTCTCCATCTTTTTATGATCCGGGCATCTTGTATCCAATCTTAATTATATTGGACCCGTTACTCAAGCTACCAATTTTTCTGGTTCATCCGGCCAAAATTCGAATCAGCATTATGGTTGAAATTTACTTTTTGCTATCTTCTCTCAAAAAAAGTTCCCTTTAATCCCTCAATAATTTTTTTATAATCGCTTCTAAATATACTGTAGCTGCAGACATCATGATATCTGCCCTCACGAAAAACATGACTCCTTAAAACCATCTCTTTTTTGGCCCCTCCCCTTTCGGTCACATGGATGGATCTCTTGTTATATTCAAAAATCACTGCCCCGATTTTATGTAAATTTAACTCATCAAAAGCAAAACCGGCAGCAGTCAGAAGGGCATCCGGACCATAAGGAAGATTTTGCTTCTCTTCGATGATAAAAATCTCCATCATGGCATTACGGTTTATCCAACTGATGGACTGGAACCTGATTAAACCTATCGGTTCTCCCTTTTTTTTGGTCTCAATGATAAAATTGATCACCGAGTCGTATTTGAAGGCATTTTTGACCTGGGTCAGCAATAGCTCCTTCAATTTTTGCCTGGATACCAGGGGATCTCCTGCCAGAAATAACTGGAATTCGTCATTTTGTATCCATTGGGCCACATGGTCAACGTCTTCTTCCCTGGGCTCTCTCAATACTATTAGAGTTCCTTTAACCATCATTGATTACCCTTTAGTCTGTCTGTGTAACCGTTCACGGTTCTCAGTTTACAATTCACGGTCTTTATTCAATGAATGTAACTCTACTCAGATATTTTAGATAAAAGCCGGGGCACTGAAAAAAACCGGCTACTTCCAACAGATAACTATATCCTAAGTTGAGCGATTAGCTGCCGGCAATCAGCATTTAGCTTTAAAAAACCGAGGTATTACGGCAGCTTGAAATAAACGCCCAATGGGTAAAAGTTTGTAATAGCAAAACATCCTGTGATCATTTTGACTAATAACTAACTGCTAAAGGCTAACCGCTTAATCCAGGTATATATTTTCCACTCGAAAAAATATAAACAGCTACCCCGCTTTTTTTTACCTTCAGCCTTCGGTCTCCTCAAAGTATATATTACCTTAAAGTAGTTACCTCATATTACATCTTAGACCCAGATTTTCACCAATTGTAAACTGCAAACGGATACAGCCCAAACAACCTGAATAGTTACCTGTATTTTTTTGTACTGGAGCATTAAGTTTTTTTCCCTTTTACCGATATGAAATTAAAGATGTAATCCACACAATACAAGATAAAAGAAAGGTGGTGAATAAAAATGAAACACGTTAAAACCCTGACAAAACAACACAGGTCTCCCGGACCGGCACCGGCCGAGAGTTTCCCCACTCTGGGAGAAAAAGTTAACGAACTTCTTTGTAAACTCGCTACCGGCAATAAATGCCCCTGATTTACCTGACCACTCCATTAACTAAAGCTGCATAGACGGGAATGATAATAATTCTGCATCTATGCAGCTTTAGAAAAATAAATATAAATTCCCATGGCAATCATTCCCATCTCTCTTAATAGATAAGAGACGCTTATCTTGTCATCCGTGCTCTCCACCCCAAAACAACCGCATCCAATTTCCAGCCCCCGCCACAGGTTTATTGCCATTGCCATGAAAAAAATTATCAGAAGAGCGTCAATAATTAATATGCTCCCTTTTTTACAAAAACCGACGACAAGCAACCCCCCCCCGATCAATTCTATCCAGGGAAGAATAATTGCAAAAATATTAATACAGATTTCCGGCAGGATCCGGTAGCCATATACAGCCTCGGCAAAATCTGAGGGATGCCTCAGTTTATCCAGGCTTGCATAAATAAAAATAAAACCCAGTACCCACCGAAAAAGGGTAATTGCATATTTTTCACCAGCGTACAAATACATCGTCTTCAATGGATATCCTTTTGTAATTACCTTCCGGCCTTTAATTCTCAACCATTATATCCTTCTCAAACGGCAGTCCCGCCCCTTCCCACTTTGGCCATCCATTTAAAAACACCCTCACATCCTTAAAGCCGGAATCCTTCAGCAAAAAAGCTAAATCCCCACTAAATGAAAACTCGGTCTCCTCACCGTAAGTTATGATCCTTTCAGTGGATAATATTTTTTCTTTTATCATCGGCAGGTTTTCATAAAACGAATCAAAAGGCAGATTGATGGCATTGGGAAGATGTCCGGCTTGATACCTCAATTTAGAACGGACATCCAAAAAGATGGCTTTTCCTTGCCGGAATTCTCTGATTGCTTCATCCAGAGAGATCTTTAACGGGCTATTGAAAATTTTAGTGGCCCAATTCTCAACCAGAGGTAATCCATCAATACGAAATTGGTTAAACAATAGAGCAATTAAAGAGGCAACGGCAATAATTATTGCTGCCTCTTTTAAGGCTGCTTTGGAATTTTTATTATTTTTCACTGATCCTCTGATTCAAATATTTCAATGGGAATTTTAGAGCTTTGTAAAAATTCTTTAATTACCATTTCATCAAAAACCAGTTTCCTGAAACCTATCCGCCCATATTTAATGGTACTATTCTCATCAATCAGAAAAAGTGCCGGGGTGCTGTGGAATTTGAATATTTTCCTTAAAGATTTTTGCGGGTCCATTAACATGGGAAAATTGATCGCATAGGTTTTTAAAAAATTCTTTGTTTCTTCTTCAGCAGCTTCAGAAATGCAGAAAATCTTGATATTCTCAGGAGAATACTGCTTGGAGATGTATTGTAGATTGGATAATGCCATCCGACACGCAGCACATTTAGGCTTAAAAAAAAGCAGCAATTTCTTCACCTGAGACTTCCCCGTTATATTGACCGCCTCCCCCTTTTCATCTTTAAGGACTATTTCCGGGACTTCGATACCCAAGGGCAACTTTTTCCCCTTAAGAGTAAAAAGTTTAATCCCAACAAAAGAAATGCTCACGCTGGTAAAAAAAAAGGAGAATAACGCTGTAACAGTGATCAGATAAAAAATTAACTTTTCTTTCTTCTCCAGGGGATGGTAATAATCTTTGAATTTCATTTATCGATCCCATTCTGGGACGGAATAACACAGTTACGGTTAAATTAGCGCCCTTTGGGCGAGCTGTGAGTGGTTACCACACACGGTCAAGGAAACTAATTGATATAATTGATTAAAAAATGGGATTTCCTATACAATTAAATTAATTTATTGCCTGTAGAATGTGCCGGGATACCCTCAAAATCGAAAATTTTATGGAGAGGGCTTTACTCGTATCGTAGTGAATCCACCGGATCCAGACCAGAGGCCTTGTAAGCCGGATAAATACCGAAAAAAATTCCCACCGTAACCGAAAAAAGGAAACCAATGGCAATGGACGCAGGAGAAATCACCAGGGGCCATTGCCCCGCGGTGGGAAACGATCTGGCCAAAATATTGCAGATGGTAAGTCCCAATAATATTCCCGACAATATTCCCAGCACTCCCCCGATAAAGCTGATGGTTACCGATTCCACCAGGAACTGACCCAGAATATCACCTCGGGTGGCGCCCAAAGCCTTTCTGATTCCGATTTCCCTGGTTCTCTCCGTTACTGAAACCAGCATGATATTCATGATCCCTATCCCCCCCACCAAAAGAGAGATAGCGGCAATCCCCCCCAGCATGAGTTTAAAAGTGAGGGTTGTCTGCTCAATGGTCTTTAAAAACTCTTCCTGGCTAACCAGGCGAAAATCCAAAACTTGCTCATGCCGGTCAAGAAGAATCTTTTTCACCAGGGCCATTGCCTTTTCGGTTGCTTCCCGGTTGACAGCCTGAATTTGAAAGTTACTTACCAAATCGGTGCCGGTAAATCTTTTCATCGCGGTGGTGATAGGAATAAAAACTTTTTCATTAAAATTGACAAAAGCCACCTGGCCCTTCTCTTCCATTACCCCGGTCACCACAAACCTGCTGCTTCCGATCTTAATCTCTTTGCCGATGGGGTCTTCCTGCGCAAACAAAGTCTCCTTAACTGTTTTTCCAATTACCACCGTTTGCAAGCATCCCTCCAGGTCCCGCGGGGAAATGAATCGACCGGTTTTTACGTAAAAACTTCTTACTTCTTGATAAGCAGGGACAGTTCCTTCGACGTTAGCAGCACAATCATTTTTTAAATATTTCAATTTAGCCGGAATCGTAATGATGGGGGCCACATGTTTTATCAGAGATATTTGTGAAATCGCAAAAGCATCGCCATAGGCAAGGCCCCTCGATCTCCCCCCTTCTTTTTTGTTTGCCCGCTCAAATACTTTTTCCGGGAGTACCATTAAAAGATTGCTGCCCAGATCTTCTATCCCCTGGTTGATCCTTTTTCTGGCTCCCTCGGTGATTGAAACCATCGCAATTACTGCGGCTACTCCGATAATGATTCCCAGCATGGTCAGAACCGAGCGTAGTTTATTTACCGCTATCCCCCGGAAACCAACAATAACTTCCTCTTTTAGATGCATTTACAATCATCCATCTCTTTTGACAATCTTGCCATCCTTCAGGGCTATAAGCCTTCGGGCCTGGTCAGCAATCCCCTGATCATGAGTAATCATAATTATGGTGTTTCCTTGATAATTTATATTATGAAGGAGCTTCATTATTTCTCTGCCTGAATTGCTGTCCAGGTTACCGGTGGGCTCATCCGCCAGAATAAGTGGAGGATTGTTTACTAAGGCCCTGGCAATGGCCACCCTCTGTTGTTCACCCCCTGAAAGTTGACTGGGCAAATGTCCGGTTCTATCCGACAGACCAACCTCCCCGAGGGCCTTTAATGACAGACTTTCCCTCGCTTTTTTGCCCACATTGGCATAAACCAGGGGAAGTTCCACGTTCTCCAGGGCACTAAAGCGGGGAAGGAGATTAAAGTTCTGGAAAACAAAACCTATTTTACTATTTCTCAACCGGGCAAGTTCCCTGTCATTCATCTGTTCAGTATTTTTATTATCAAGGAGATACTCCCCTGAACTCGGCCGGGCAAGGCACCCCAAGATGTTTAAGATAGTTGTCTTCCCACTGCCCGATGGCCCCATAATTGCTACAAACTCCCCCTCTTCAATCTGAAAGGAGGCATCATCCAGGGCTTTAATTTCTATCTCACTCAAACGATAGATTTTTCTTATTCGATCAAACGATATTAACACTGGCTCCACTTAATGAAAATAGATTAATCCTTGTCAACCGT
>DAOWNY010000202.1 GCA_030642325.1 Deltaproteobacteria bacterium | reverse complement strand
TTAAGTCTATTTTACCTGGGTAGACGAAGTATTTTGATGTTACTGTTATTCCATAACCACGGCAATCTCTCAATAATAATTCATAAAGACGGACTCGCCGGCCTGTATGATTTTTCCCGGACTTCTGAATCTTCAAATGAAGAATTCATAATTAGATCTTAGGCTAAAGTTTTTACCAGTAATTAACTGTGAACGGATATATCTTTATTAATTATGTACAGTTAATAAAAATTATGCCACGCTAGGGACAATTTTTTCCCTAAAAACTCCCTGTCCCGCTTTTTTCATAGCGAAAAGAAAAGCGATAAAAGCAACTACCAGAATAATAACCCACATGAATGATGTTCCGGGGTGCCGGCTGAAGGTAGCAAGCTGATAGAATAAAGTTGCCACTACCCAGGCCAGAAGAGTAGTATAGGCTCCGGCAAAGATAGTCCATTTCAGAGTGGTCTCCCGGTAAATAGCGGCAATGGCCGCCAGGCACGGAAAATAGATCAGGATGAACAGTAAATAGGCAATAGCGCCGATTTTGCCGTCAAAGCTTTTCACCATGGCACCAAAGGTGTGGGTGGAAATTTCCTGGTCTTCGGCAACTGCCTCAAGGTCGGTGAGATCGTCATCAATCCCCACCCCCAGTGGATCAGTAACGGTTCCTCCCAGTTCCGATAAAGCGGTGGGTACGGAGACAAATGCTTCCTTGATTCCACCGAAGAAGCTGAATTCCTCTTCCCCCTCCCCATCTTCCTCCTTGCCCATGGTAGTGTAAAGGGCATCCAGGGTGCCTACTACCGCTTCCTTGGCGAAGATACCGGTAAAAATCCCCACCGTGGCCGGCCAGTTTTCGTCGGTTAATCCCATAGGTCGAAAGATAGGGGTAATGGATTTACCCATCGCGCTCAACACGGAGGTTTCGCTATCTTCATGCCCAAAGGTGCCGTCGGTTCCCATGGAATTAAGAATAGCCAGGACCACAAAAACGGGCATGAGAACCTTGCCTGCCCTAAACATGAATTGTTTTAATCGATCATAGGTATGGATGACTATTCCTTTTACAGTAGGGATATGGTAAGGCGGCAGCTCCATAATGAAGTGAGAGGTTTGTCCCTTAAGCACCGTATTTTTGAGAATAAGACCGGTCATGATCGCAAGAGCAATACCGGTAAGATAGAGCCCAAAGACCAGAGTGCTTCCTGCCCGCGGGAAAAAAGCGGCGGCAAAAAGGGCGTAGACCGGAAGCCTCGCCCCGCAGGACATGAAAGGGTTCATCATGATGGTGAGGGTACGGTCCCTTTCATTGTCTAAAGTTCTGGTAGCCATGATGGCCGGTACATTGCACCCGAAGCCCACCAGCATGGGAATGAAAGATTTTCCCGGAAGCCCCACGTACCGCATGAACCGGTCCATAACAAAAGCGGCCCGGGCCATATATCCGGAGTCCTCCAGGATGGAAAGGCAGAGAAACATAAAGCCGATCGGGGGTATAAATGTTGACATGGTCTGGATGCCGCCCCCGATTCCACCGGCTAAAAAGGTGATAAGCCACTCCGGAAAATGGAGGGAACCGAGCAGCTTCCCAAATCCATCCACGCATATGGTGCCGAAAAGGATATCAAAAAAGTCGATGAAGCATCCCCCCACGTTAATGGTAATCATAAAGGTAGCATACATGGCTAATAAAAACAGAGGGATTCCGAGGCCCCGGTTGAGGAGCACTATATCGATGGCATCGGAAACAGTCCTTCTTATCTCGGTTTTTTTCGTTACCGCCTTCTGGTAAATGCCATGGATAAACCCGTAGTGGCTGTCGGCCACCATGATGTCGGAGTCATCCCCCAGAGTGGATCTTATTTTCCTTTTGGATTCCATGAGAACCGGTTCCACCAGATCTCCCGCCAGATTATTCGCCATTTCATCATCTTCCAGAAGTTTCACCGAAAGCCATCGGGCATCAACGTTTTTCTTTGAAGCAATATCTTCGACAAGGGGGATCAAATTGGTGATTGCCCCTTCTATTTCCGCCGGATATTCAATCACGGCGGAAGTAATTTTTTGTGACCCTGCCGCCCGGTTAATAGCATCTTTAAGTTGATCAATCCCCTGGCCTTTATTGGCAACAATCGGAACAACCGGACAGCCGAGGAACCCCTCCAACTTTTTTATATCAATTTTTATATTACGCTGCTTAGCGATATCCATCATGTTTATAACGACGATAACCGGTACCTTCATCTCCAGCAGCTGCGAAGTAAGATAAAGGTTTCTCTCCAGATTTGATGCATCAATGATATCGACGATTAGATCCGGCTTTCCGGAAATTACGTAGTCACGGGCGATTTGTTCGTCCAGGGATGTGGCCGACAAAGAATAAATCCCGGGAAGATCGACCACCTCGACCCCCTTTCCCTGGTGATTATAGTTGCCGGATTTTTTTTCTACGGTAACCCCGGGCCAGTTTCCAACCTTTTGTTTGGCCCCGGTCAAGGCGTTGAAGAGGGTGGTTTTGCCGGAATTGGGATTTCCCGTGATGCCGAATGTGATTGAGCTCATCCCCCACTCCTTTCCACTAATAATATGTCTGCTTCCGCCTTTCTAAGTGTGAGATTAAATCCCCTTATATTGATCTCAACCGGATCGCCCAGGGGGGCAACACGAGTTACGGTAAATTCCGTTCCCCTGGTGAGTCCCATGGCCAGAAGTTTGCTCCGATAATTTTTTGCTCCCCCGGCGGCATATCCCACTACCTTCCCCCGGGAATTTATCTCCATATCACCTATTGAAATTGACATAAACTTTCCTTTCTTCTCGAATTTTGTGTTTTATTTTCTGAGATGGTTGCAATCGGAAACCATGATTTTATGAGCCATTCCCGCCCCGATTGCAAGCCTGGTTTCTCCTGCGGCAATCAAAAAAGGTCCGGGCATTCCCTTTTTAACCACGTTGATTTCGGAGCCTACGCTTAATCCCATGCTGATCAGTCGTTCCTGTAAACCCCTTCCCCCCGCAAGAGAAATTATCCTAACTTTTGTGCCGGGGATAGTCATTGCCAACGGCATAGCAGACGCTGTCATTTTGTGTATCTCCTTATTTGCTGTCTAATAGTTTGCTAGATATAATAAAAATAGAACAATATAACCATCAGTTTAAAAAAAATATTATTTTTTCATTGCTTTCATATTCTCGGTCATGCCTTACTCCCCAATGAATACCTTTTTGTAATTGTTCGCGGTCAGCGGTTTACGGTTGTTTCAATGAATTATGCAGCACCTTAAACCTTTTTGATATGGATTTCAATTTTTGAATCCGTTTTTTGCGATTTCATATCAGACATCTTGCTGATCCCTTGTGATGAAATATGCTTGTGTCCTCAATCACGTAGCCGAGCCTTTTATAGTGCTGACAGACCCCGGTAAATCTGAATTCGGTTTCAATTAACTGTCAGCTGTGCGGGAATGACAACCGTTAACGATTACCTCTTTTTTATGGATTCAAGATCGCTTCCGGATAATCTTTCATGATAGAGATTAAATGATGAAGTGTGGCTATCATCCCTCAATAGTATTATGACTCATTAATATTAATATAGAAACCAAGATTTTTTATTACTTTCTATATAACTTAGGATAGACTAATACCATAAGCAAAAATATATGTCAAGAATTTATTTAAATATTTTTTACTCTTTCAGAACTTTATGGTAGACCTTGGGTAAATACTCAGGTGTAAGCTTTCCATCAATCATCCGTCAGCACTTGATGCCTCCCTCTTTAGGATGTTATAAATATTTTCTACCTGTTTTTTGGTTTCTTCAAAGGAGCCATTGTTGTAAATGACAAAGTCGGCAAACTCCAGTTTTTC
>DAOWNY010000207.1 GCA_030642325.1 Deltaproteobacteria bacterium | reverse complement strand
TGGACCCGGATTTTTACCAATAGTTGAACCGTAAACTGTCAACTGTGAACGCCAACATTGCTTGTCCCGCCCCCGGGGTGGAAAAAAGAACCTTTTGGGGAGTGTTTTGCCTTTTTCAAAAGGGTGTCTCCCTCCTCTACGCCCAAATCTTTAGCTACCACAAAACATTTGGCCTTCAAAAAAAAATAGATATTTTTTTCTTCGTTGCTTAGGGATTCATAGTTGCCCTGCCCCTTGGCAATAATCATATCTGCTGCCGAAAAAAGTTCCAACACCTCTGGAGAAGACTTGGATAATATGGTGCCCGGAGCATCAAACCCATTGGAAATAACCTCCGCTACTTCCTCCATTCCAACCAGCTCTGCATCCTCCAGGGTGACATCATTGATTATGGGAAATCCCCTTACCACAAAATATACTTTACTCTCTTTTATTTTCCTGATCTCTTCAATCAGAATCTTATCAAAAACAATTTCACCGGCATTATCACCCAAATAAAGAATCATCGCAGAATTTTCAATATCCTGTCTAAACTCAGCATAATGATTTACCTTAAGGGGTGCATCAAAAGTTGATAAAATTTCTCCCTTGATATCAGCGATATCTTTTCTGATTCCAAGATCGATGATGTTGCCGGCAATGGCCAGTTTCAAAGCGAAAAAGAGAGGGTCCACTGATTCGGCAATCCTCTTTTTAAATTCAGGGTAGAGCTTAACGGCCAATTCGTTCTGTTCTTTTTTTGCCTCACGATAAGGATCATCATTCCGGGTTATTTTTTTAATAATGGAATATACATTTTGGGCAATTTCAGGAGGGGATAATTCAAAGGGAAGTTTCGAAAGTTGACCCATGACCCGATCCATGATTTCACGGTGAACCCGTTCATCTTCCGTAGTCATTCGGGCAACCTTCAGGGCCTGGGATAAAAAACAAGGTAGACAATCTAAGTAGGTTTGCATGATTTGTGTTACTCGATCTCTTTTGTAACTACTCGGCACAAGTAACCCGGCAGGCCGGAAAAACCATAAAAATAACTTTTTTCGTAACCGTTCACGGGGTCAGGAACCGGGGATAAATTTCATCACGGACAAAACTTATTTGTCCATGCCACCCACCTAAAAAGACGCCGATTAATTATCATTGTTCATATTTAAAAAAAATTATCATAATCAGGAGATCATGTTTTTGTAACAGTTCTCAGTTTACGGTTTTTATTCAATGAATGTAACTCTATTCAGGTAAGATGGACTTAAAGGCTGAAGGTAAAAAACAGCGAGTTACTTGGACCCGGATTTTTACCAATAGTGAACTGTAAACCGTGAACTGTGAATATACATCCCCTTCCAACTTAAAGAAGGGAATCCAGCTTCTCCTTGATAGCTGGTTCCGGCACCGCACCGATGATCTGCTCGACCTTCTCTCCGTTTTTGAAAAAAATTAAGGTGGGGATACTCATGATGCCGTATTGGCTGGCGGTTTTCTGTGCTCCGTCAACATTCATTTTGCAAAACTTAATCCTTCCGTCATAGTCATTTTCCAATTTCTCAATCACAGG
Organism: Deltaproteobacteria bacterium; assembly: GCA_030642325.1. Classification (GTDB taxonomy): domain Bacteria; phylum Desulfobacterota; class DAOWNY01; order DAOWNY01; family DAOWNY01; genus DAOWNY01. Next base: position 2,154 of record DAOWNY010000207.1, on the reverse strand, counting down.
AGAAACCACCTTGCAGGGACCGCACCATGGAGCCCAAAAATCTACCAGAACAGGCAACTCGGATTTTAATACTTCTTGCTCAAAACTTTCATCAGTAAGTTCATTCAGCATTTTACTTAAACCTCCTTCTCATTGGTCAGAATAAAACGATTAAATATTTAAAAAGTATTCTCTGCAACCGCTCAAGGTTTTTTCAATTAAATGGATTTTATAACGAAAACATGTTTGATATCGATTCCAATTCCGGAATTAGTGCCCGTTTTAGTGGCAAGGCTTTAAAAATCTTCAAAAAAAGAACTCATACCTAAGTTGAGCGATTAGCTGTCAGCTATCAGCGCTTAGCTTTGAAAAACCGAGGTATTACGGCAACTTGAAATAAACACCCAATGGGTGAAAATTTGTAATAGCAAAACATCCTTTGATCATTTTGGCTAATAGCAATCTGCTAAAGGCTAACCGCTCAATTCAGGTCATAGCTAGATCTTAGCCTGAATTTTTACCAATAGTGAATTGTGAACGGGTACCATTCTTTTTTACTTAAGCCGGCCCCTATAGCTCAATAATTAGTCCAACTCCACATTCCAACGACTCGCCAGGAAATAATGATCTAATTTCCCTCTTATTTTTGGTGCAGTGGCAAGGGCCGATTAAGGATAAGTTATTCAGAATTTTATAATCACAAAACCCATGCAGCCCTCCCACAATACCATATGGCCTTCCAAATTGGGAAGCTGCTTCCAGGTGGTTGTTACCCCGGGATGGGAACATCCCGCGATCACAACTATTCCCTTCGCAGTTCTTACGGCTAAAGCCTGCTCTATCCCCTTGAGTTCACCGGTGGAAAAAATATTTTCATTCACTGCAACGGGCTTCCCACCCTGATTAATTTCTCATTAAAGTCAGTCCGGGGAAATGATTCGGGGACATATACCCGCACTTCTTTATTGGCCTTGAGAATAGCCGAAAGTCCCCCGGTATGGTCCCAGTGGTTATGAGAAATTACCACTGTTCCCATCTCATTTATCGGAATACCTAATTTCTTCATATTATACAGGAGGATGGAACCATCAGCGCCATTATCAAACATAATGGAAGGGAAACTTGCTCCCTCGATAATACAGGAAAACCCCCAATCTTTCTTCAGCTTTTTCCTTGTTACCTCATTATCATAAATAATGGTAAGCTTCAAGCTATTTACCTGCAAAGTAATCCGCCTGTTTTACACAATGATTGAAAGCCAAAATTACTGAGCGGCTATTTGCCGATAACGTTCCTTTCTCCCGGATATCGCCACTGTTTTTAGACTTACTTTCCACCTTTACATAATTTTATCAAGCAAATCCCGATTCATCTCCAGATTGGACTTAACTGCTTTATTAATGCAGTTATAAAAATCCATGATACAGGGATTTTTCATATGATAATAGATGTTAAGCCCTTCTTTCCTGTCTAAAAGAATCCCCGCTTTTTTAAGCAGGGCAAGGTGTCTGCTGACGTTTGAAATTTCACCATCTACGTATTTTACAATTTCTCCCACACTTTTTTCTGTTTCAGATAAATATTCCACTATCTTCAGCCGGAGGGGATGGGAAAACGCCTTTAAAAATTCGGTCATCAAAGAATATATGTCTTCCAACCAACCCCTCCAAATTTATTTGATTACTTTACCAAGTAGTAAAATATCATTTATCCACCCCGATGTAAAGGGTTATTTACCCCTGGAAAAAAACGGGGGCAAACCTATAAAAGACAGGGATAAATTCCCAGGAATATAGGATGTCCCCATTGATTCTGATAAAGTAAATACGAAAAATACCGCAGTTTTTTCGGTTAGGTGAACTGATTTGTAATACCTTTCTCTTCCTTCTCGAATCATATCCACTATCTCTTGCGTTGCAATACTGGTTTTAATTGAAGATACATCTAAAGAGGGGGATACTGTCGAAAATTACAAGGCCCTTCCGAGCTTCACCAAGTGTCAACCTGTTCTGTTTGAACATAGCAGAGAAGGCATTGCCGATTTCCCAGGGAATAGAACCAGGCCCAATAAGTGTATTTCCAGTAGTAAATTCAATAATCCTACGACGTTCAGGCGCACCAACAATAACTGCAATCAACGCAGATGTATCAATTACAACATCCATGTTTACCTCC
>DAOWNY010000214.1 GCA_030642325.1 Deltaproteobacteria bacterium | reverse complement strand
TGGCCCAGAGAATTGTGAAAGGGGATGTTCCCGAGGGCTTAAAAGATAAAAAGATATTTTCTCTGGACATGGGGGCATTAATTGCCGGGGCTAAGTACCGGGGAGAATTCGAAGACCGGCTTAAAGCGGTTTTAAAGGAGGTTCAGGTGTCGGAAGGACAAATCCTCCTTTTTATCGACGAGCTTCATAGTGTCGTAGGGGCAGGGGCGGCCGAAGGAGCCATGGACGCGGGAAATATATTAAAACCCATGCTTGCCAGGGGAGAACTCCATTGTATTGGGGCTACTACCCTTGATGAGTATCGTAAGCATATCGAGAAAGATGCCGCCCTGGAGAGAAGATTTCAACCGGTATTGATTGATCAACCGGGGGTAGATGACACCATCTCAATTCTGCGGGGGTTAAAAGAGAAATATGAGGTTTATCACGGAGTAAGAGTGATGGATTCTGCTTTGATCGCAGCAGCAGTCCTTTCCAACCGTTATATTACCGACAGATTTCTTCCTGATAAGGCGATTGATCTAATTGATGAATCAGCTGCCAAGCTTAGAACCGAAATTGACAGCATGCCCACTGAGTTGGATGAGATCACCCGTAAATTGATGCAGCTGGAAATTGAACGGGAAGCATTGAAAAAAGAAAAAGATGCGGCGAGCAGGGAAAGGCTCGATAAATTGGAGGAGGAAATTTCCGGTCTAAGGGTCCGGGGAGATTCTCTGGAAAAACAATGGATAAAAGAAAAAGAGACAATTGCCAAGATCAGATCCCTAAAAAAAGAGATGGAAGAGGTTAAGCAGGACATTGATCGGGCAGAGAGGGAATATGACCTGAACCGGCTGGCGGAACTCAAATACGGAAAGCTGGGTGAGTTGGAAAAGGAACTTCAAGAAAAACAGGGGAAAACAAAACTTTTAAAAGAAGAAGTGGATGAAGAGGACATTGCTGAAGTAGTCAGCCAATGGACCGGGATCCCGGTCAACCGGCTTTTGGAAGGGGAGAAAGAAAAATTATTGCGTTTGGAAGATGAGCTGCACCTGCGGGTGATCGGTCAGGATGAAGCCGTATCTGCCGTGGCTGATGCTGTAATTCGGGCAAGAAGTGGGATAAAGGACCCCGATCGTCCCATCGGCAGCTTCATTTTTCTTGGCCCCACCGGAGTGGGTAAAACGGAACTAGCCAGAACCTTGGCCGCTTTTCTTTTTGATGATGAAAAAAACTTAACCCGCATCGACATGTCTGAGTATATGGAAAAACATACGGTAGCCCGGCTGATAGGCGCTCCTCCCGGATATGTTGGATATGAAGAAGGGGGACAGCTTACTGAAGCTGTGCGGAGGAAACCTTTTTCAGTAATCCTTTTTGATGAGATTGAGAAGGCCCATCACGATGTCTTTAACATTATGCTGCAAATTCTTGATGAAGGAAGGCTGACCGATTCCCACGGACGAACGGTAAATTTCAGAAATACGGTAATCATCATGACTTCCAATATCGGCAGCCAACATATCCTCGAATTTAAGGGAAGCGGGGAGGAAAGCTACCAGGGAATGAAAAGAATGGTGCTGGAAAATCTACGATCCCACTTTCGACCCGAATTTCTTAATCGTGTGGACGAAATTGTGGTATTCCGGACGTTAAAACGTGAGCAGATCATTCCCATTGTGGATATTCAGGTGGGCCATTTGATAAAGCGTATGGAAGAGCGGGGGATTAATTTTGTGATCAGCCCGGAGGTTAAACAATACCTGGCAAATGCAGGTTATGATCCGGTTTACGGAGCCAGGCCCTTGAAGCGTTTCATTCAGAAGGAGCTGGAGACCGCTTTAGCCAAAGAGCTAATCAAAGGAGAGTTAAAAGAAAAGTCGAATATAGAAGCTGACCTGAAGGGTGGAAAGATCACTTTTGTTAAAAAATAACTACTCGAAATCCGGAATAGAAAAAAGAAGCATAGGGCCTCCGGCAACTTAACGACTTTTTTTGGCTGAGATGTCAACCGTGAAGTATCACTATAACAGATGATTTTTTGCCGGAATTAAAAATTGATTAACCCCGCTTTTTGAAGAAGAATTATAGATACTGCTACCGGGGTGATGTATTTTAAAACCAGCAGCCAACCCCGGTAAAAATAGAAATTTTTCCCGTTATTCCCCGGCTGATCCGTGGTTTCTTTTTTTGGCAAAAACCACCCGCAAAAAACGGCAATCAATAAACCACCAATGGGAAGCATATAGTTGGTGGCGACAAAATCGAGGGAATCAAATACGTTCTTTTCCCCCAATAATGCCAAATTACTCAAGATGTTGAAAGAAAGAGCGGAAGGAATTCCGAAAATAAAAATAGTAATTCCCGTCAGCAGGGATGCTTTTTTCCGGCTCCAATTCATCTCATCAATGAAGTAAGAAACTACCACCTCCAAAAGAGAAATTGCGGAGGTGATGGCGGCAAAAGTAACTAAAAGGAAAAAAAGGAAAGCGATCAGACCTCCCCAGGGAAGCTTGGAGAATACTACCGGTAAGGTCTTAAAAAACAGGCCGGGACCGGCAGAGGGGGGTAGTCCGTAACTAAAAACGATGGGAAATATTACCAGACCTCCTATTAATGCCACCATGGTATCTAAGATGCAAACCTCTACGGCGGCATTCATCAAGTCAGCCTTTCGGCCAAGGTAGCTACCGTAAGTGATCATGGCCCCCATTCCCAGGCTCAGGGAGAAAAACGCCTGCCCCATTGCCTCTAAAACTGCAGCAGGGGTAATTTTGGAAAAATCGGGATAAAACAGGAATTTTATCCCTTCCTTTGCCCCCGGGCACAAAAGAGAATTGATTACCAGGAGTAATAAAATACCAAACAAGGCGGGCATCAAAATTTTATTCCACCTCTCAATTCCCCGGGATACTCCGCCCTTCACTATGTATATCGCCAGGGAAATGAAAAGGGCATGGTAGCCCACTTGTCTTACAGGGTTTTTAAGTATCCCGTCAAACATTCCCTCAATTTGGGAAACTGAACTACCCTGGAATTGATTGAGGATTGATTTTACTACGTAGTCTAATATCCAACCTCCTACTACACTATAATAAGAAATAATAATAAAACCGCTGGCCACACCAAGCCATCCCACCAGTTTCCACCACCTGGTTCCCCCCAGTTTGGCAAAAGCTCCCACCGGACTTTGCCGGGCATTGCGGCCGATCATGAATTCGGCCACCATGATGGGGAAACCGATTACAATCACTGATAAAAGATACACTAAAACAAAGGCTCCCCCCCCATGCATTCCGGTGACGTATGGAAATTTCCACATGTTACCCAGACCGACTGCCGACCCGGCCGCTGCAAAGATGAAGCCGATTTTAGTTGACCAGACCTCCCTTTTTTTATCTGTATTCATCTTTATTTTTAATCCCGTAATCAGATTGAGACACTAACCGAAGGTGAAAATTAAAGGTTATCTTTATTATTTTTGTTGTTTTTGTTGTTTGCAATTATTTTATCAATCCGGTCGAGGCAGGATATGACATTCACGGTAATACAATATCTTTTTCCCTGAACCTGAAATATCCTTGTTCGGTCATCCGAATAAAGGGGATAGCCGCCGTGCTGAGGACATTCAGCGTAAGATG
>DAOWNY010000054.1 GCA_030642325.1 Deltaproteobacteria bacterium | reverse complement strand
TTTTTAGGTGATACTTATTAATTATGTCACGAAAAGCGAGAATAGATGCGCCAGGTGCACTGCATTATGTGATCATCAGGAGAATCGAAAGCGGGAAAATTTTTCGTTCCGATTATGATCGGAAAAATTTTCTAAATCGGCTCGAAAAATTGATTCATGATACAAAAACCGATTGTTTTGCATGGGTGCTGATCCCAAACCATGTACATTTATTATTAAGGACTGGTTTGATCCCGGTTTCCGTATTAATGAGCCATCTGCTAACCGGATACGCGGTATGGTTCAATCAGAAATACCGGCGGCACGGTCAGCTTTTTCAAAATCGGTTTGAATTGATTGAGCTAAACGCATAAAATCATAGACGTCCCTATTATGTCCCTCAATTATTTTGTTGACAGATATTTTTAATTCTGATAAGAATTATCATTCTGTTTTTATATTTTTCATTCTTATTTAAGAGAGGGCAGCCATGGACAATCGAAAAGAGCGAGAAAGAACCTGGAGGAAGCAGGAAATTCTTGCGGCCGCCGAAAAGCTCTTTGCCAAACGGGGATTTTTTAAAACCTCAATGGCGGATATCTCGGAAGTCTCTGAGTTTCCCTTAGCGACCATTTATAAATTTTTTCAGGGTAAGGAAGACATCTATTATACCTTGATCAATGAAAAGGCTGACCTGTTTATGATAATGCAGAAGGAGGCGATAGAAAAAATCAGAACGGTAAAGTCAAAAATGAAGGTGCTGGCCGAACGGCATCTCAGATTTTTTGAAGAGAACCGGGATTTTTTTAAGATTTATATTTCCGAGAGGAATGGCCTGGCGGTTACCATACGAGAGGATTTAGGCGGATACATCCACAAAAAGCACGAGGAGTATATTCAGTTTGTAACCGCAATTTTAAGGGAGGGAATTAAAAAGGGGGAAGTTAGAGAGATGGATCCTTTAAAAATGGCCCTTTTGATGGTTGGGTCCCTGGACACACTGACGTACCGATGGATTGCCGATAAGGTTGATGAGACATTATCCGACAACCTTCAGTTTTTAATTAATGTACTTTTTGGGGGGATTTTGATAAGCAATTCATAACTATTCAGGTAAGATAGACTTAAAGGCTGAAGGCAAAAAACAGCGGCTTTTCCTCCAGTCTTTAAGTCTTCCAACTAAACACCTGAGCAAGTTACAGCAATTCTTAAATCATAATTTCAAAATAGATTTGGAGGAGCAAATGAATAAAGCATTTCTAGGGTTGATGATTATTCTGGCTTTAACCGGATGGCCTGGAGGAGGTTATCCCTCGGATGATGAATCCGTCAATGGAAGCAAAGAAAAGTTAACTATTAAAACGAGCATCGAGATCGCCCTCAAAAATAATACCGCCATTAAAAGGGAAGAGGAACGGCTGAAGGCGGCCGGAGAGGAAGTAAAAAAATCCTTTGCCGATTTTCTGCCGGAGTTTTCCGCCGGTTACGGCTATACCAGGTTTCATGACCAACCTTTTGCCAAATTTGACGGCATGGAATTTTTTATTGGAAAAAGGGACCATTATCATTGTAATTTCAGTGTGAAACAGCCCCTTTTTACCGGGTTTGCCCTAAAAAGCAGGCACGAAATGGCAAAGCTTGGTGTGGACATTGAAAAGGTTATTAAGGAAATGGCATTTATCGATGTCATAAAAGAGGTGAAGGTTGCCTATTTCCGGGTTTTGCTTGCTTCGAAATATCGGTTGGTAGCAAAAAAAGCGGTTGAGCAGCTACAATCTCATGCGGACGACGCCAATAAATTTTACCAGCAGGGGATGATCCCCTATAATGATCTGCTGAAGTCGTCAGTTGCACTGGCTGGTGAAGTTCAAAATTTAGTGAGGAGTGAGAGGGATGTGAAGCTGACTATTTCTGCCTTTAATAACATTTTACGGCTTGATATTAACCAGGATACCCAAGTGGTGGATGTTCTTGACCTCAATCCTTTCACCCGGACCCTTGAGGAATCAATTGAGGTAGCAGGGAAGGAAAGACCCGAACTTTTAGCTTTGCGCCTTGCCTTAAAGAATGCCGATTATCAGATTAAGCTGGCCAAAAGTCAATACTATCCCCAGGTTGCCCTGGTGGGAAATTGTGATCGAAACGGTGAGGATCCGGAAGCCAGTAAAAATGACTATGGAAATTCCCACAACGAAAGTATTACCGTTCAGCTCCAATGGACATTTTTCGAATGGGGGAAGACAAAAGCGGAGGTTGCCAGATCTCACTATGAAAAACGAGCACTGCAAGAAAAGCTTACCGGGGTGGAAGATGCCGTACAGTTGGAAGTCAAAATTGCTTACCTCGATTTGAAGGTGGCAGAAAAAAATGTGGTAACCGCCAGGAAATCCCTGGAACAGGCAAAGGAAAACTACCGGATTACCAATCTTCAGTATCAACAGCAGATGACCACTTCTACAGAAGTACTTGATGCAAGGACTCTTTTAACCCAGGCGGAAACGAATTATTTTGGTGCCCTTTACGGCTTTAACACCGCCCGGGCTGAACTGATCAGGACAATGGGGAGGAGATAAAAAGGTTTTAAGAAACAGCCTTGATTTTACAAGAGAACAAGCAGGAAAATATAGATTGCTGTGCGTATTATCCCGATTTTTTCCTTGATTCCACGAGGAAGATCGCAAGAGGTTCCCTCCTTGGCCGCTGACAATGAATTGATGGGGATATAATCCGACAAGTTGATCCATTCCGGCGATTCGATTGAAAAGTTGTGACCTGTGCGGTTATTAGCGGTTAGGTATTAGCTATTATGAGAGATTTTAAAGAGCTAAAAGTATGGCTAAAAGCGCACCAATTGGTGATAGAGGTCTATCGTATTACAAGGGGGTTTCCCTATGATGAGCGTTTTTAACTTGTATCTCAACTTCGACGGTCTTAGGAAAGAACAATTACTTGGAATTAGATCGGCAAATGTAACGAGATCAAGCGGATGTTGAATGGTTTCATGCAAAAGCTAACACCTAATAGCTAATACCTAACCGCACAGATCGAAAAGTTGTAGCGGGGAAATAAAATGTTTAAAGATGGAAAAAAGGGAATAGTTGTTGCTGCGATTGCCATCCTTATTTTCGGCGGGATTACGATTGCAAATCTGGTTAGATTGAAATTATTGAAAAGAACGGAAGTAATCTTTGAAGAGATAATCCCGGTCATGGCTATCCGATCCCGGTTGATCAATTTACAATGGATCTTGGAGGAGACGGGTGATATCCGTCCCTGGATGGAGGTGGATGTTTATCCCAAGGTGCCCGGCAAGATTATTGAAAAACTTTCAGTTGAGAGGGGTGACCACCTCAAAGATGGGGCGTTGGTGGCAGAGCTTGAAGATGATACCATCAATGCCAAACTTGCCGAGGCAAAAGCGGTTTTGGGGTCAGCCCTGGCAAACCTTAAACAGATTGAGGCCAATCTGAAGGTAATTGAAAAGGACTGCCTGCGCCTTGAAAATCTTTTCCGCGAAAAGGCGGTTTCCCAGCAGAGACTGGACCACATAGAAGCAAAGTTTACGGCTACCCGTGAAGGGAAAAGTCTTGCCGAATCCCAGATAAAAAAAGCGGAAGCCCTATTGAAACAGTTGAAAATTCTTAAGCAGGACCACCGGGTTTATGCCCCTATCAATGGATACATTTCAGCCCGGTATGTGGACCGGGGAGCCATGTCGAATACAGGACGACCCATTATCAGAATTTCCCATGAGGAAAAGGTCAAAATTGTTACCGCCATTACTGAAAGGGATTTTCCTCACATTAAAAAGGGATTGAATGCCCATATTTCAGTTGATGCCTTTCCGGACAAGGTTTTTACAGGGACTATTTCCATCATAAATCCCACCATTAATCCTGCTACCCGCACCGGGGAGATTGAAATTTATCTACCTAACCAGGATTTATTATTGAAATCCGGTATGTTTGCCAATATCAGAATATTTTTAGGGGAAAAGAGAGGTTTGGCGATTGAAAGGGATGCATTAAGTAAAGTAACGGGAACCGGGTGTTACTATTTATATGTAGTGGAGGATGGGCGGGCACGGTTAAGGAATGTAAAAACCGGTATAAGGCAGGGAAATCTTGTGGAGATAGTCGAGGGTTTGAAAGAGGGTGAACTGGTGGTGGTGAAGGGTCAAAACCGGTTGAAGGACGGGTACTTGGTGCAGATGGTAAACAACCAAAAGGAAGCTGGTGATGAAACTTCCTGAATTTTCCGTGAAGCAGCCGGTTGCCATTATGATGTTTTTTTTCATGGTAATCATTTTGGGGGGGATATCCCTGACAAAACTGAATATCGATATTTTTCCCGACGTTGAGCCTCCGGTGGTGGCAATACTTACCACCTGGCCGGGTGCAAATGCCTCGGATGTGGAGACTGAAGTAACCGAAAGCATTGAAGATCAAGTTAATGCTGTGAATAATCTGGATAAACTTACTTCCAAGTCCATGGACAATCTTTCCCTGGTCAACTGCAAATTTGAGTGGGGAACTGATCTGGATGTGGCGGCCAATGATATCAGGGACTGGCTGGAACTGGCCAAAAAAGACCTTCCTGACGACGTGGAGCCTTCCATGCTTTTCAAATTCAGCAGTTCCACGGCCCCGATTCTGTTTATGACCATCAGTGGGGATAAGAGCTGGCCCAGGCTCTATCATCTGGTGGATAAAAAGGTTTGCGATGAATTGAAGAGAGTTCCCGGGGTGGGAGCAATTACCGTTTACGGGGGGTTGAGGCGGAGGATCAATGTCTATTTTGACCTGAAGAAGATCGAAGGTTTTCGTCTTTCCATGGAGAAAATCAATCAGGTGCTGGCAGCGGAAAATCTGAACCTTCCCGCCGGGAAGATCAAGTCGGGCTTCATGGAATATTTTATTCGTTTTCCCGCCCGCTACAAATCTATGGAAGAAATACGTAACACGGTGGTGGGTTATAATAAGGGATGGCCAATCTATTTTCGTGATGTAGCTTCGGTGGAGGATGACTTTGAGCCGGAGGATCTGAACGGATGGGGAGATGGGAAAAAAGCGCTGGTGATCGTTTTGCAAAAGCAGACCGGCAAAAACACAGTAGCGGTGGTCAGCCGCGTAAGAAAAAAATTGGAGGCCATTGAACGGCAACTTCCCTCAGACGTGGAGATCAAGATCCCCCTGGATACTGCGGATATTATCTTAACTTCCATTAAAAATCTGCGAAATACTTTACTCTTGGCGATATTTTTTGTGGTTTCCATCACCTTTATTTTCCTGAGAAGATATCGACCCGCCATTATCATTTCACTTACCATCCCTTTTTCCCTCATTATATCTTTTATCCTCCTTTATCTTAACGGATACACAATCAATGTGGTTTCTCTAATGTCTCTGGCCGTTGCTTCGGGAATGGTGGTGGATAACGGGGTAGTGGTGCTGGAGAATATCACCAGGCACATCGAGGGGGGAGGACGAATAAAAACCAGCGCCATTTTTGGCGCCAGCGAAGTGGGAATGGCAATCATTGCCTCCACCCTGACTACGGTGGTTGTATTCGTGCCCCTGATGTTCGTGACCGGTCTGGCGGGGATTGTCTTCAAACAACTCGGCTTCGTCATTGTGGTAACCCTCCTGGCTTCTCTTTTTACTTCCCTCACCATGACTCCCATGCTGGTCTCCCAATGGGTTAGACCCGATGGCGGAGGGGAACTGAATTCTAAAAAAAATGGTCTTGCCGATAAGTTATTCGGGGTTTCGGAGAAATGGTTCGGGGCACTGGAAGATGGCTACCGCCGCCTGCTCCACTGGTCGCTTATGCATCGAAAAACGGTAATTTTGCTGGTAGTGACAATTTTTTTAAGCAGCATTTCTCTTCTTCCCTTTCTTTCAACCTCCTTTTTGCCTGAGTTGGATAGCGGTGATGTGGATATCGCCTTCCGTCTCCCCGAGGGTACCCGAATTGAGGAAACCAATCGGGTTATCGAAGACATTCTGGAAAATATTGATGAGATAGTAAATCCAGACGAGTTTTTGCACTCCTTTGGCTTCGACGGGCAAAGCGAAAGAGGGGTGGGGGTAGCCCTCGGCTTTGATGAGGGACCCAATGCGGGACAGGTAGGATTTAAGCTGGTGGATCGGGACAAAAGAGAGCGTAGCGCCAAAGAGATTGCCAATATCTTAAGAAAAAAAATTGAACAGATACCGGGGATAATGAAACTAAAGGTTACTTCCAAGGATATCCTCTCTTCCGTCATGATGGGTGCAAACAAGCCGGTGTCAGTAGAGGTGCAGGGAGATGACCTGGATGCCAACCATGCCTTTGCCACGGAGCTTTTGGGGGAGATGAAAAAAATACCCGGTCTTGTGGATATAAGTCTTAGCCAGAAGGACCTTCGCCCGGAACTATGGGTGGAGGTGGATCGGCGAAAGGCTTCTTCTCTTGGACTCAATATCGCCACCATCGCCGGAACGGTCAGGAATTATTTCTATGGGGTGAAAGCAACTCAATTTCGTGACGCCGGCGACAATTTTGATATATTCACCCGGTTTGGGAAACGAGATAAAGACCAACTGCAAAATCTGCCGGAAGTTCCCATTTTTACCCCTGACGGGAGGATGGTGTTACTTAAAAATGTAGCCAGGATTGTAGATGGAAAAGGGCCCATCGAAATTGATCGGAAGAACCGACAAAGAATCATTAAGGTTGAGGCAGATACCTATGGGCGCTCTTTAGGGGAGGTTACTTCCGATATCAGGTTTGTCCTGAAAAAGATCGAAAAGCCGGAAGGGATAACAGTAAGCTTTGGGGGAGAAGTGGAGGAACAGAAGAAGGCATTCAAGGACCTCAGGGTATTGCTGATTCTTGGAATTGTGCTGGTTTATATGGTGATGGCTTCCCTCTTCGGCAACTTAAGGGATCCCTTTATCATCATGTTTTCGGTTCCTTTTGCCTTCAGCGGGGTATTATATGTCTTTTACTTCACCGGAGTTACCCTTGGTGTCATCTCTTTTATGGGAATTGTTATGTTGATGGGAATTGTGGTGAATAATGCCATCGTTCTTCTTGATTATATTCATTTGCTCCAGAAGAGGGGGGAGCCGTTATTTGAAGCGATTACCCATGCAGGAGAACACCGGCTTAGACCCATTCTGATCACTACCATGACCACTTTTTTCGGGATGCTTCCCATGGCCATGTCCGACAGCGTAGGAGCTGAGTTGTATAATCCTCTGGGTATTACCATGCTGGGCGGACTTACTGTATCCGCTTTAATAACGCTCATCCTTGTTCCCACTATCTATTATATGTTTGAGAAGAGAAAGGCATAAGGAAGGTTAAGAGGGAAAATTTGGAGTGTCCGTATTTGAATTGCCCCCTGAAACTTCCCATCTTTCGGGGAGAAGGGAAAAACAATGGAATTGATGCTCATCATTTATGATGTAGATTTTGATGATGATATAATGAATATCATCAATTATTCTGAAATCAAAGGGTTTAGCAAATGGGATCGGGTGCTGGGGAGAGGGAAGTCGAGTGATCCCAAGATGGACAATTCGGTTTGGCCCGGTTTTAATGCAAGTATTTTAGTTGCAATGGATGAAGAAGCCCAAAAACCTTTTCTGGAGTCTTTGAGAAGCCTTTCCCGTGAATTGGGGGAAAAGGGGTTAAAGGTATTCATGTGGCCTGTTCGGGAAGTAATTTAAGATACCGGAACCGGTTTAACCGTCATCAGGATTTTTACCATCTCCTCGTGAATTTTTCCGTTACTGGCCAAAGTTTCACTATCCTTACTATAGATATTAAGTTTATTACCTTTAAAGTCGGTTACTTTCCCCCCTGCTTCGTTTACCATCAGGCAACCCGCTGCCGTATCCCAGGGGGCGAGCTTCAACTCCCAAAAACCATCAAATCTTCCCATTGCCACGTAACACAGATCAAGGGCTGCGGAACCGGCCCTCCGGATTGCCTGGGCCTTAAAAATAAACTGCTTGAAATTGTCGAGGTTATTCAGGGAACTTTCCCGGATATCGTAAGGAAAGCCGGTGGCAAGTAAGCTTCGGTTCAGTGCTTCGGTAGCAGCAACATGGATTTTATTTCCGTTAAGATGAGCTCCCTCCCCTGCCTTGGCCACGAACAATTCAGCCAAAACCGGATTATAAACCACTCCCAGGATTATTTTCCCTGCTTTTTCCAAGGCAATGGATACACAAAAATATGGGTACCGATGGGCATAGTTGGTGGTTCCGCCCAGGGGGTCAATAACCCATTAATAAAGTGAGGCAGAAGGCTTTGTCGTCCCACTCTCCTCGGCGAGAATTTCGTGTTGAGGGTATCGATCATTTATTATTTTTTTTATCGTCTTTTCCGATAGTTGATCGATTTCCGTAACCAGATTAATTTCCCCTTTGTAATCTATCTGTTTGACCTTGCCAAGGTTCTCCAGCAGAATTTTTCCTGCCTGATGAACCCCTTTAACGGCTGTTTTTACGAAATCTTCCATAATAATAACTTCCGATTGGTTTTTATGATGTAATCCATCTTCAAATAAAGGTAACTACCCGGAGTTCAGGAGCCGGAATCCGGAATAGAAAGAAGAAGCATAGGCATCCGGCAACTTAACGACTTCTTAAAGCTGAGACACCAACCGTGAAGCATCACCATAACAAAAATCTGTAACTGTTCACGGTTCTTAAGTTCACGGTTTTTTTACCTTCAGCCCCCGACCTTTAAGTCTATCTTACCTGAATAGTTTATTAAAGTATTTTGATATTGCTTTTAAGCTCCCCAATGAGTTCTTTTTGCATCCATATCAGAAATATCCCGAGCTCTATCACATTTTAGACCCTAAGTTTTTACCAACTGCAAACCGTAAACTGTGAACGGATGCAAACAAAGAAAGCATTGACATTGAATCCGCCCTTTGCTAACTTACCCAAAAAGAGCAATTTAGTCAATCTTGTAAATGGATTGCAATAGTAAATACACGGGTGCCGGTAGTCGGAATTCAGCCGGGTTTAAAATAAATTATGGAAAATTTTTTAAAGGAGGTCATCGATCAACATGAAAATCATTGATTTTCACTTTCATCCCATTAGTCCCGTCAGTGATTTTGTATCCCAGCCCATGGAGTTGCTGAAAAAGAGAAACCCGGCCTGGGCAAAACGATTCCAAAGTATTCCAACTGCTAAAGATATCCTCACCTTTCTGGACCTCCAGGAGATAGATTATGTGGTACTGTTGGCGGAAAGAATTCCCGGGATTACCGGAATAGTATCCAATGAATATGTGGCCGGCTTGTGCAAGGGAGAACCTCGGCTAATTCCTTTTTGCAGCATCAATCCCAGTATGGATGTTCGCATGGAGGTAATGTTGGAAAAATTGGTAACCCAGGGATTCAAAGGGTTAAAACTATGGCCCAGCTATCAGCATTTTTATCCCGACCAAGCCCACCTTTACCCCCTTTACGCGACTGCTCAGCAATTGAATATCCCCATCCTTTTTCATATCGGGACCTCGGTTTTTGAAGGGGTTAAGTTAAAATATTGTGATCCCATATATCTGGACGAAGTGGCGGTGGATTTCCCCCGGTTAAATTTAATAATGGCCCATGCAGGAAGAGGTTTCTGGTATGAAAAAGCCTTTGGATTAGCCAAACTACATAAGAATATTCATCTTGAAATTTCGGGATTGCCTCCTCGAAAACTGCTTACTTATTTTCCTCAATTGGAGAGGGTTGGCGAAAAGGTAATTTTTGGCTCAGATTATCCGGATGTAACCTCCATTTTAGATAATGTAA
>DAOWNY010000217.1 GCA_030642325.1 Deltaproteobacteria bacterium | reverse complement strand
GGCGAATTTTTCGATATTTACTTCTGCTTCCTTTCTTCTTCAAGAAGCTTATGAGCCCTTTCTCCATCCTCCTTTGACCACCCTTCAAAAATGTTAAGGTTGATATCAAAAAAATTTAACATCCTTCCCACCGTCTGATTTAAGATGTCATCAATGGTTTTAGGTTTTTTATAAAAGCTGGGCACGGGGTTGGCTATGATGGCACCCATCTCGGCCGCCTGCAGCATTAACCGTAAATGTCCTTTATGAAAAGGGGTCTCTCTGACCATCAGGGCAAGGGTTCGATTTTCTTTCAGAACAACATCAGCTGCCCTGATCAGGAGGTTTACACTAAAGGAGTTGGCAATACCCGAAAGGGTCTTGATGGAACACGGGATAACAACCATACCAATAGTATCGAATGATCCGCTGGCAATCGCTGCTCCCACATTTTCGTTATCATAGACAACGTCTGCCATATTTTTTACGTATTCAACTGATCTGTCAGTCTCCAAAAGGATGGTTTTTTCCGCTGCATTTGATATTACCAGATGAGTTTCCACATCGGTGTCCTTCAATACCTCTAACATCCGGATAGCATAGACAGATCCGGTTGCCCCCGATATCCCTATCACCAATCTTTTCTGCATTATTCTCCCCCTGTCTGAAAAGTAGAGATGTCCTTATAACCTCTGCCCAGTTTGATTTAAAATTGCCTCAACCCGTTTTCTTATTTCCGGGGTTATATTAATTTTTTCAAATTTATCTAGATTATTCAATGGTTTGGTGGCATCCATACCAACCTTTGATGTGAGGGTAATAAGAACATTTGCTCCCGAGGCAGTGGATTCCTTTTGCCGGGTAGATGGATCTATTCCCAGGCCGGGTATATCGCTTTTGACAATCATATCCTGATCAGGTTGAAAACGGGTGGCGATCGCCCACCAAAGATCTTTATCGTTGTAAATATCCACATCCTCATCCACGGTAATGATGAGTTTGTTGGGAACTCCGCAGGCGAACAGCTGTTCGATTATTCTTATCCCGTCACTCTCTTCTCGCTTGTCAATTTGGGCCACTGTGATCAGGCCCATATTTTTGAGGGAGATATCTTTTAAACCTGGAACGGTGCTCAGCAAAAGATTTTTATTTTCCATCTGCCAGGAGAAGTCGATCAGGACATCTTCCTCGCCGGCAAAAGGCATCAAGGCATGATATACGGGATTGTTGCGGTGCATAATCAGCTGGATCTCTGCGACCGGATTGTTGAAGGTAAAATAATATCCTGATGATTCGCCAAAGGGTCCCTCTGGTTCCCTTTTATTTGGCAAGACTTTTCCCTCCAGAACAAACTCCGCCCTGGCAGGCACCTCCAAATCTATTGATTCACATCTAACCAGGGAAACCGAACTTCCGGATAGTCCCCCGGCGATACCGAGCTTGTCGATCCCTTCCGGGGCCCAGATGACCGATGAAAAGAAACAGACCGGATCCACTCCCAACAAGATGGCTATTTCTAAAGGTTTTCCCTGCTTTTCGGACTTCTCCAGAAAGGTGGCGAGGGGGGGGGAATTGAGGAAGATACCCACCTTACGCGGGCCTTTCACCTGGACCCTGTGGATACCCATCCCCCTGATCCCGGTTTCCGGATCTTTGGCAATGATGATGCCGGTAGTAAAATATGGATCAGCATCTTTTTCGTGGTGGGTTAGTACCGGGATCATTTTCAGGATATCGAGGTTTTGGGAGAGGATATTCTCTTTCACCGGACCGCTCTCCACCAAAGAAGGACTGATGGGGTTTACGCGACGGTGTAAATAAGTTTCCGATAAAGCACCTTCGTTTACGCCCATGGCCATGGCCAGCCTTTTTTTGGCTCCCAGCAGGTTTCCCACCACTCTACCCTGATGCCCGCTGATTTTATTAAATAAAGCAACTGATCCGTTCTGTTCGGCAATCAATTTTATGGCAGCGGCGATTTCGTAACGGGGGGAGATTTCAGCATTTACCCTTATTACCTCGTCCTGGTCCTGCAGGTAGTCAATAAAGCCTCTTAAGTCTTCAAACATTTCGTCTCCTGCCGCAGTCTTAAAATTTGGTATTATTTAGCTTAATGAATATCCGCGGTTTTAAAAAAGCTGAACTGCTACAAAATTTGCAACAAACTGTCAATCATAAAGCAGGTAATAGGTCAGCTATTTTTTGACAGATTATATCATACATTATGGTCAGGGTATAAAAAAATTATTTAAATCCTGTCAAACATTTTACCTCCGGTAAATTTATCAATAAATTAGAAGTATAACCATAGAGGATTATCCGGTCAAGGAAAATCTGGTCTGTGACGGGGTTGCTATTTAACTTCAGGTATGTTATACGGGCGAAAGGGTGAATTACCCAAACAATAAATTTTATTTGAAGGGAGGTTTGAATCCATGAAAAAGTCTCCTCCTGAAACAGAAGCTATCGCTGAACTTCTCCATATTAACGTGGAAATCGGCTGGAACTGCAACTTTGACTGCGAGAATTGCTATCGGTTCTTTGAGTGCCCCTCTCCTTATAAAAACAAGGTTTATGAACGGGGACGGATGGCGAAAATCAGGGAGAACCTGGCCCGGGTTAAAACCATCATCGCCGTCTTAAGCGGCAAGGGCGGAGTGGGAAAATCTACGGTTAGTGCCCAAATTGCCATGGCTATGGCCCAGCAGGAATTTAAGGTGGGCATTATCGACTCCGATTTTCATGGTCCATCAATACCCAAACTGCTTGGGGTAAAAGGAGGAAAACTGCGGGCCGGTCCCAACGGTATTATTCCGGTCCTGGCCCCCGGTGGGATAAAAGTGGTTTCCAGTGATTTTTTCCTGGAAGAGGGAGAATCTTTAAGCTGGTTCGACAGCTTGAAGCGGGAAGCACTGGAAGAATTTCTTGCCCATGTGAATTACGGCGAACTCGATTGGCTGATTATCGATCTTCCCCCAGGTACCGGCTCGGAAACCAATAATCTTTTAAAATATCTCCCCCAGCTTAAGGGAGTGATTGTGGTTACCGTGCCCTCCCAGGTATCTCAAGGGGTGGCACACCGCTGCATATCCCTTTGTAAGCGTATCCCCGTTCCTATCATTGGAGTGGTGGAAAATATGAGCGGATTTATCTGTCCTTTCTGCAACTGTAATACCCCGATCCTTCAAGCAGGAGGAGGCAGGGAACTTGCTGATCGGACTAACATCTCCTTTTTAGGGAATATCCCCCTGGACCCTCATCTGCGTGAGGTGGGAGACCGTGGCCGTTCCATTATTACCGATTTCCCCCAATCCCGGCCCGCCCAATTTTTTTTGAAACTGACTGAAAAGATAACCGGCAAGAAAACCTCTGTTGCCCTTTCCCCCGAACTTCCCGAACAGACCGTACCCTCCTACGACTCTTCCATGCCCGAAGTATTGAAAATAAATCTAGAGTTGGGATGCCACCATCTTCGTTGTGATGAATGCAGCCATTATTTTGAATGCACCCATCCCTCCAAAAAAAAGCGGTTTGAAGGAATAAGGCATTCCAAAATAGCCGGGCGCATGTCGTTAATTAAACATAAATTGGCCATTGCGAGCGGCAAGGGGGGGGTTGGAAAATCTACGGTTAG
>DAOWNY010000104.1 GCA_030642325.1 Deltaproteobacteria bacterium | reverse complement strand
GATGTTTTGCTATTACAAGCTTTCATCCATTGGGTGTTTATTTCAAGCTTGCGTAATATCTCAGTTTTTCAAAGCTAAACGCTGATTGCTGACAGCTAATCGCTTAACTTAGCTATGAGTTCTTCTTTTAAAGATTTTTAAAACCTTGAACAATTTAAAAAAAACTACGGAATCGGAATCGATATTAAACATGTTTTTTATCGTTATAAGATTCATTTTATTGAAAAAAACCGTGAACTGAGAACTGTGAACGGTTACAATAAATCATTGCCTGATCTGGCCTTCACCGTAAATAATGAACTTTGTTGTAGTCAAATCTTCTACTCCCATCGGTCCAAAGGCATGAAGCTTGGTGGTGCTGATACCGATTT
This sequence comes from Deltaproteobacteria bacterium, assembly GCA_030642325.1. GTDB lineage: Bacteria > Desulfobacterota > DAOWNY01 > DAOWNY01 > DAOWNY01 > DAOWNY01. The sequence goes on along the minus strand of DAOWNY010000104.1, from coordinate 6,324 downwards.
CCGCCCCTAATCCCAATTGATGTCCATCACTGAATCTAGTTGAAGCATTTACTATTACCACCGAAGAATTAACCCCGTTTAAAAACTTCCGTGAATTGTCATAACTTGAGGTAATTATTGCCTCGGTATGCTGGGAACCGTATTGTGAAATGTGGTCCATCGCCTCCTCAACCCCACCCACTACCCTGATTGATAAAATTAAGTCCAAATATTCAGTGTACCAATCATCCTCATCGGCAAAAGCTATTTCCGAAACAATATGACAGGTTGTTTTACATCCACGAACTTCAACCCGGGCAGCCTGCAGCTTCTTAATTGCTGAGGGAAGAAATTGTTGGGCAATGTCTTGATGGACAAGAAGTGTCTCCACGGCATTACAAACTCCGGGACGTTGCACTTTGGCATTAAGACAGATCTTTTCGGCCATCGCCATGTCTGCACCGGCGTCAACGTAAATATGACAAACCCCTTTATAATGTTTAATAACCGGAATCCTGGAGTTAGCCACCACGAACCTGATCAAACTCTCCCCTCCCCTGGGAATTATGAGATCAATATACTCATCCATCTTCAGCATTTCATTGATCGCTTCCCTCCTTGTGGTGGGGATCATCTGAATGGCCCCCTGGGGAATGTCAAATTCGCTCCCGGCCTTTTTTATAATCCTGGCTATTGCCTGATTGGAATGGATTGATTCTGATCCTCCCCGAAGAATGACGGCATTTCCCGCCTTCAGGCAAAGCCCCGCCGCATCAGCAGTAACATTGGGACGAGACTCATATATAATCCCCACTACTCCCAAAGGAATTCTTACCTTACCCACCGAAAGATTATTGGGGCGTCTCCACATTTTGGTAACTACCCCCACCGGGTCAGGAAGCTTGGCAATATCTTTCAGTCCCGAGGCCATTTCATGAATCCTGGATTCACTAAGAGTCAAACGATCAAGAAAGGCATCTGATAATCCTTTGGCGCCGGCATATTCCAAATCCTTCCGATTTTCCAGAATGAGGGTCTCTTTTTCCTGGATGAGTTCATCAGACATCCTTAAAAGCGCCCTGTTTTTATTTTCAGAAGAAAGTGTTGCCAGCACCCTTGAAGCCTCCCTGGCCGCCTTAGCAATCTTTGCTATCTCTCCATTTAACAATGAACTTTGCATCTTGCCCCTCTTATAATACGACTAAATTATCCCGGTGGATTATTTCATCGAAATATTTATAACCCAACTTATCTTCAATCTCCGAAGTCTTAAGACCCATTATTTTATTTATTTCCGACGAATCGTAATTTACCAAACCCACCGCAATCTCCTCCCCGCAACTTCCAAGACACCTGACCGAATCCCCGATCTTAAATTTTCCCCTCACTTCCAAGACACCTGACGGCAAAAGACTTTTACCGTTTTTTAGGATAACCTTCTTGGCTCCGCCATCTATCAGGATATCCCCTTTTGGATTGAGAGTAAAAGCAATCCAGTGCTTTCTTTTTGAGAGTGCTTTTTGGTTTGGTAAAAATAGAGTTCCCACAGTTTCATACTGAAATATTCTATCAATAATGTTGTCTAATTTCCCGTTAGCTATTATAGTAGGAATTCCCGAAAGAGCAAGTTTTTTTGCCGCCTGAACCTTGCTGAGCATACCCCCCCGGCCAAAAGTGCCGACAGAGGAACTTGCACATTTTTCTATTTCGGGAGTCACTTTTTCCACCAAAAAAATTTGATGGGCACTACCATCTTTTTTCGGGTCGCAATCATAGAGTCCGTCCGTATCGGTAAAATTTATAACCAGATCAGCTTCCACCAGGCTTGCCACCAATGCCGAGAGATTATCATTGTCGCCGAATTTAATTTCTTCCGCCACCACCGTGTCGTTTTCATTGATGATGGGAATTACCTCCCATTCAACCAGGGTAAAAATAGTATTGCAGGCATTCAGGTATCGCCTTCGGTTAGTTAGATCATCCCTGGTAAGTAAAATCTGGGCAACTTTCTTCTGATAATTTTCAAATGCCTTTTCATAGGTCAAAATTAATTTTCCCTGTCCCACTGCCGCAGTTGCTTGCTTCGCAAGTATATTGTCCGGTCTTTTAGAAAAGTTCATCCGCTTCATTCCCGCAGCAATCGCCCCGGACGAGACTACAACAACCCTAAATCCGGCATCATGCAATCCGGAAATTCCCCGGACTAACCCCTCAATAACCGGAAGGTTCAAACCGTCATGCGCGGTCAATACCCCACTACCAATTTTAATTACTATCTTTTTTACTCCTGCTAAAATTTTTTCCCGCAAGTCCTTATCCTGCATTTTTTTAAATCCTCTTTTTAAATTATACCTGGTTCAATGGACAAAAATTGAAAGTAATCATAGCAGAAATCCGGAGATTTTTGTGACAAATCCGGATAGGCGGTGAATCCCATCGGCAAAAAAATAAAGGGTGCAAAAGGGTTGGCGGAATAGAATTTTATTATAATTCCAAGATCTTAGGGGAATATTTCTAGAGGCAGTTAATGCCGCCAAATTAAAAAAAAGTAATTGCAATCTTGGGCGGCAACCAATGCCATGTCACGTGTCAAATGACGTAAAATTGCGCAGTATTTTTTTCTTTCTGCGAGGCACGACTGAAGGGGCATAGTCTTTCTATGTAGCTGAAGTCGTAATGCCGCAGAAAGGGAAAAAGACAAGCAAGGTGCGTCAGTTGATGCGTGACGGGGCATTAAGCTTATTGGGGCTCAATCCCTGCTAAGAGGCTTTTTGCAAGGCTGGTAACAGGTATCAAAGGATATAGCGAGAAACATAAAGTAACAAAATTTTAAAACGAATTTAGAACTTTTCCAAAGATTTTCGACCTGCGTGATTAGCCTTTAGCAGTTAGCTATTAGCCAAAATGATCACAAAATGTTTTGCTATTACAAATTTTCACCCATTGGGTGTTATTTCAAGCTTGCGTAATACATCGGTTTTTCAAAGCTAAACGTTTGTGTGCCGACAGCTGATCGCTCAACTTAAGTTGGAATTAGATCGGCAAATGTAACGAGATCAAGCGGATGTTGAATGGTTTCATGCAAAAGCTAACACCTAACCGCATAGGTCGAAATTTTTAAAACCGGCAGCAATAATTGCAGTTGCTTTTATTCAATGGAGCATCTTAACCGGTTAATCAATACTTTCCCGCACTGCCAAGCACCCTTTCATTCTTTTTAATAATCATGCGTGTAAGCTCATCACGGGCAGGGCCCAGGTATTTTCGGGGATCGAATTCAGCAGGTTTTTCCTTTAATACCTTCCTGATTATGGCAGTAATGACAAGACGTCCGTCGGAGTCGATATTAATCTTACAGACAGCGGATTTTGCTGCTTTTCTAAGCTGTTCTTCGGGGATACCGACTGCCGCTTTCAGGGATCCGCCGTTTTTATTGATAATATCAACGTATTCGGGAAGAACGGAACTTGATCCGTGCAAAACGATGGAAAAACCCGGGATCCTCTTTTCGATCTCCTCCAGAATATCGAAACGTAGCGGAGGCGGAACCAACAACCCCTTTTCGTTCAAGCTGCACTGTTCGGGCTTAAATTTAAAAGCACCGTGGGAGGTGCCGATTGAAATGGCAAGGGAGTCAACCCCGGTCTTTGTTACGAAGTCTTCGACATCATCAGGCTGGGTATAAACGGATTTTGCGGCCACGACATCATCTTCTATTCCGGCCAGGACACCCAGTTCTCCTTCAACGGTGATTTCGTGCTTATGTGCGTAATCCACTACCTCTTTGGTGAGTCGAATGTTTTCTTCATAGGGGAGGTGGGAGCCGTCGATCATTACCGAAGAAAAACCGTTTTCGATACAGGAGATGCACAAATCCAGACTGTCCCCATGGTCCAGATGAAGGGCAATGGGGATGGTATAGCCGGACTCCCGGGCCATCTCCACCGCACCTTTTCCCATATTGCGAAGAAGGGTGGGATTGGCGTATTTGCGTGCTCCGCTGGAAACCTGCAGGATAACAGGTGATCCTGATTGTCCGCAGCCGTTTATAATGGCCTGAAGCTGCTCTAAATTGTTAAAATTATAAGCCGGCACGGCATACTTGCCTGCCATGGCCTTTTTGAACATATCTCGGGTATTTACTAAACCAAGTTCTTGATAATTTATTGCCATGTGATCGCCCTCTGTGTTTATTTATTTTTTTTATAGTATTCAATCAAGCTGTTGGTGGAAGAATCATGTTTGAGTTTGTCATCTTCACAAAAAAGTTCGGGCAGAATCAGGCCGGCCAAAACTTTTCCCAGCTGGACCCCCCATTGATCAAAAGAATATATATTCCAGATTACTCCCTGAGTAAAAATTTTATGCTCATAAAGGGAGATAAGCTCACCCAAAATGACGGGGGTGAGTTTTTCGGCCATGATAGTCGTGGTGGGTCGATTACCGGTAAAACTTTTATAAGGAATAAGCCGCTCCTCTTCCCCCTCATTTTTTAACTCATTTTCACTTTTTCCGAAAGCCAGTGCTTCGGTCTGGGCAAAAAGGTTGGAAAGCAGCTTTTGGTGATGATCGCCCCTGGGGTTCAAGGACTTTGCAAACCCGATAAAATCAGCCGGGATCAGCTTGGTTCCCTGATGGATTAATTGATAAAAAGCGTGCTGTCCGTTAGTTCCAGCTTCCCCCCAGATAACGGGGCCGGTCTGGCAGGTTACTCTTTTACCGTCTTTATTAACACTTTTACCGTTACTCTCCATGTCCGCCTGTTGGAGATAAGCAGGAAATCGGCGAAGATATTGGTCGTAAGGTAAAATGGCATGGGATTGTGCCCTGAAAAAATTGTTATACCAGATACCAATTAACCCCAAAAGAACAGGAATGTTCTTTTCAAGGGGGGTATCGTGGAAATGGCAGTCCATCTTAAAAAAACCTTCCAAAAGCCCTGAAAAATTATCCTGGCCGACGGCAATCATGATGGGAAGGCCGATTGAGGAAGTTAGTGAATATCTTCCCCCTACCCAATCCCAAAATATAAACATGTTTTTGGGATCTATTCCGAATTCTCTTACTGCTTTTTCATTAGTGGAAACCGCCACAAAGTGAGAAGCAACGGCCTTGTTTTCTCTGAAATGCCCAAGGACCCACTCCTTGGCGGTGCGGGCATTGGTCATGGTTTCCTGGGTTGTGAAAGTTTTTGAGGCAATTACAAAAAGTGTCTCCTCGGGGGATTTATCCATGAGGGTTTCTGTAATGTGGGTGGGATCAATGTTGGACACAAAGCAAATATCGAGGTTCCGGCTGGAGTAATACTTAAGTGCTTCACAAACAAAGGCCGGCCCTAGGTCGGAACCACCGATCCCGATGTTGATGATGTTTTTTATTTTTTTTCCGCCAAACCCCTTCCATTCACCCAACCGGACCGCTGCGGAAAAGTCAGCCATTTTTTTAAGGGCTTTGTCAACCTCCGGCATGACATCCTTGCCATCAACATAAACGGGTCGATGGGAGCGATTACGCAGTGCAGTGTGTAAAACAGCCCGGCCCTCTGTTTCGTTAATTTTTTTACCGCTAAACATATCATCTATTGCTTGTTCGAGACCCATTGCTCTGGCAAGACCGATGAGGAGCCGTTTCGTTTCTTCGGTAATCCGGTTTTTTGAGATATCGACATACAACCCCAGGGCCTCCATCGAAAATTTTTCCGCCCGTTTCGGGTCATTGCCAAACAGTTCTTTGATATGAACATCCTTCATTTCCAAAAAATGTCTTTCGAGGTTTCTCCATTCCATTAATGCGGTTAAATCCACCCTATTCCTCCGAAAATAGAATTACTCATCCCAAAAATCCAATACTTTCGACCAGTATTCCGGTATTTCAACCCTATGGCCTCTTGGAGGTTTACCCCTTAATTACCCCCACCATCAATCACCCCTGCCGTCTCCTGAGCGATTTGCAGTTCCTCGTTGGTGGGGATAACCAGTATCTCAACTTCTCCACGAGAATGATTGATTTTTTTGATACCGTTTCCGGTTTTATTGTTTTTTTCCAAATCAATCTCGATCCCCAGTCTACTAAGCCCCTGACAGCTTAGCCTTCGAATCTCCGGGGAATTTTCACCAATACCCCCGGTAAAAATGAGGGCATCCAAATTTTCCAGGGCGGCAAAGTAAGCACCGATATATTTTTTTATTCGATAACAGTAGACCTCCAAAGCTGTTTTTGCCAATGTTTCGCCGGCATCTTTTTTCTCTATAACTTCCCGCATATCATTGGTGCCGCAAATTCCCTTTAACCCGCTCTCCTTATTTAAAAGATGATCAATCTCCTTTAAAGACATCTTCAGGTGAT
>DAOWNY010000098.1 GCA_030642325.1 Deltaproteobacteria bacterium | reverse complement strand
TGATCTTGAATCTCTCAAGGACAAGAAGATACAAGGGAGAAGTCTGGCGATCCGGCGATTTACGGGCATTAAAGACCTGGAATTATGCCATATTCTATTCATTGGCAGTTCGGAGGAGGAACATCTCCCCGAAATCTTCTCCTATGCCCGGAGGATGAACATATTGACGGTCAGCGACATGAAAGGATTTGCCGAAAAAGGGGGAATCATCAATTTTATAACATCAGGGGATAAGATCCGTTTTGATATAAATATTGAAGCGGCGAATCAAGCGGATTTGTTTATAAATTCAAAGCTTTTGAAACTGGCGATTAAGATTTGGGGCAAAGACAACATGGGGAGAGATAAATGATAGTTTTTAAAGATATCCCCATAAAAAAGAAACTTAACTTGATCATCATGTTCACGTGCATCGTGGTGCTCTTTTTTTCTTCTGCAATATTTATCGTCAAGGAAGTTATTACCTTACGCCGCTCGATGATAGAAAACATATCTGTCCTGGCAAAAATGACTGCTATCAACAGCTCCGCTTCCCTGGCCTTTCAAGATCAAGAAGCGGCAGAGGAGATTTTAGCAGCTCTGGAGGCAGAGCCCCACATTGAATCCGCCTGCATTTATACAAATGAGGGCGAGATTTTCGCCACTTATCCGATCAACGATTTTGGGGGGAATCAACTGTCACCCGATCCGGTCTATCCAGGTAGCGATCAACCGATTTCCTCCCCGGATACGGAAAAAAATCACTACTTTAGAAAAGACCACCTGGATATTTATAAGAAAATTATTCTCGACGGCGAAACCATCGGTATGGTCTTCCTCCGGTCTGATTTAGAGGAACTATACTCCCGATTAAAATTATACGCAATTGTCGGAATAATTATTATCATGCTGTCGATAATGATGGCCTACCTTATTTCTTCAAAAGTTCAGCGGGTGATTTCGGAGCCGATTATCAATTTAAAACAAACCATGAAGACAGTCTCCAAAAAAAATGATTATTCTCTCAGGGTAAAAAAACAGAGTAATGATGAACTGGGGCTTTTGATTGATGGCTTTAACGAGATGCTGAGTCAAATTCAAATAGAAACCATCGAACGTAAATTAGCGGTGGAAGCGTTGCAAGAAAGCGAGGAAAAGTACCGCACTATTCTGGAAAGCATCGAAGACGGCTACTTTGAGTCGAGCCTTACCAGGGCCTTCACCTTTGTTAATGATGCCACCTGCAAAATATTAGGATACACCATGGAGCAATTGTTGAACATAAGCAGCCGGCAGTACCTGGATAAAGAGAACGATGATAAAATAACTCAAATCCACGACATGATAATTAAGACCGAAAAATCCGTCCGAACTTTCCCCTTTGAGATCATCAAAAAAGACGGAACCAAAAGACAAATTGAGGCCTCATTTTCTTTAATAAAAAGTGGAGATGGTCAAAAAATAGGTATGCGGGGGGTTATCCGGGATATTACGGAACGTAAATTTTTAGAAAGCCAGCTGGCTCAGTCCCAAAAACTGGAGTCAATCGGACAACTGGCTGCAGGAATTGCTCACGAGATCAACACCCCAACTCAATATGTGGGCGATAATACCCATTTTTTCCAGGACTCGTTCGGTGATATCAACAAAGCTCTCAATAAATATGAAGAGCTATTAAAAGCGGTCAGGGACAATAAAGTAACAAACGATCTTCTATCGGAACTAGAGGAAGTAATTGAAGAAACCGACGTGGATTACCTAAGAGAGGAGATACCGGTTGCGATCGAACAATCCCTTGATGGTCTGGAACGCATCAGCAAAATCGTCCGGGCCATGAAGGAATTTTCCCATCCCGGCGTGGAAGAGAAGACGGCTATTGATATCAACCGGGCGATCCAGAGCACAATTACCATAGCTAAAAACGAGTGGAAATACGTGTCGGAAGTTGAAACTCATTTTGATCCGGATCTCCCGCTGGTATTCTGCCTGCCGGGTGAATTTAACCAGGTAATATTGAATATGATCATTAATGCCACCCATGCTATTTCCGACGTGGTGGGAAAAGATTCCGGGAAAAAAGGGATGATCCGTATCAGCACCAGGAAGGATGGTGACTGGGCAGAGATTCATGTCGAGGACACCGGTCCGGGAATACCTGAGCAAATCAGATCAAAAATTTTTGATCCGTTTTTTACCACCAAAGAAGTGGGAAAAGGTACCGGGCAGGGCCTGGCCATATCACATTCGGTTATTGCCGACAAACACGGAGGGTCTATCCGTTTTGAAACGGAAATGAGGAAGGGAACTACCTTCATTACCCGCATACCCTTGGAAAGCAAACCGGAAAACAAAATGAAAGAAGGCGATGAAAAAACAAATTCTCTTTGTGGATGATGAAGCCAATTTATTGCAGGGACTGAAAAGGATGCTCCGCCCGATGCGCCATGAATGGGATATGGCGTTTGCCGATAGCGGACCGGATGCGCTGAAAATTTTGGGTAGATCTCCCTTTGATATGGTTGTCACCGATATGCGAATGCCGGCAATGGATGGAATTCAACTGTTATCCGAGATAAAGAGACTATACCCGCAGATTACGCGGATAATTTTTTCGGGGGACTTGGCCGAGAAGCTAAGGATGAAGTCGGCACAGGTATCCCACCAGTCTCTTGCCAAGCCGTGTGATTCCGAGATGTTGAAATCTACAATAGCTCGTACTTTTGCACTTTATGATCTCCTGGCGGATAATTCTTTGAAACAGATGGTCTCAAAAATGGATTCGCTCCCCAGTATACCCTCCGTCTATTCTGAAATCATGGAAATATTACGCTCTGAGGATGCATCTACCCGGGAAGTCGGCAAAATCATAGAAAAGGATACCGGGATGACGGCAAAAATTCTCCAATTATCCAATTCCGCTTTTTTTGGCCTTCGAAAAAAAATATCCAGCCCGGCCGACGCAACCACCTTTCTGGGTATTGAGACCATCAAGACCCTGGTTCTCTCCTTTCAGATTTTTTCCCAGTTTGACCTGAAGAAGGTTGACAAATCCTTTCTGGAAGAGCTTTGGAGCCACAATATGTTAGTAGGAACAATAGCAAAAAAAATCTCTGAACAAGGGGGAGAGGGCCAAAAACAGGATATCAGCGATCAATCATTTATGGCGGGTCTGCTGCACGATTGCGGGAAACTGGTGCTTGCCGATCACTTTCCGGAAAAATATTGTGAACTCATTACCCGTTCAAAAAAAGAGAAAATCTCTTTTTTTGAGGGTGAACGCGAAATATTTGATGTAACCCATTCGGAAGTAGGGGCATATCTAATGGGGATATGGGGTTTGCCGGTTCCCATTATAGAAGTGATTGCCTTTCACCATTGCCCCGGTAAACTTACGGAAAAACAGTTCAGTCCATTGACGGCGGTGCATGTCGCAAACGCCCTTGCCTACGATAATCAATCCCCGGACGATGAAAGCGGAAGCTCCCTGCTTGACTATGAATATTTGTCCGAGCTTAACTTGGCTGACCATCTTACCACATGGACAGCAACCAGTCGGAGTATTTCGCAGAAAGGAGGTGTCGATGAATGATAAAATTCTTTTTGTAGATGACGATCCTAACATATTGGATGGATATAAGCGACAGTTGAGGAAATATTTTCAGATCGAAACCGCCCTGGAAGCAAAAGAAGGGATTGCCGCAATTGCCACCAAGGGTCCATTCGCGGTAGTCGTCTCCGACCTTAGGATGCCTGCTATGGACGGCATTCAATTCCTTTCCCGGGTACATATGGTTTCCCCTGACAGCGTACGCATAATGCTTACCGGTCATGCCGATCTGACAGTAGCCATTGATGCGGTTAACCGTGGAAATATTTTTCGATTTTTGACCAAACCCTGTAAGCCGGATATACTATCCAAGGCCCTCTCTGACGGAGTCAAACAATATCAATTAATTGTAGGGGAACGGGAGATAGCCAAAAAAATAAAAATACTGTCCATCACCGACCCCCTTACCGGATGCTACAACCGTAGCTACATGACGGAACGTTTACTCCGCGAGCTTAAAAATTCCGGAAGATATAAACGTCCTCTCTCCCTTGCTCTATGTGATCTGGATCACTTTAAGCAGGTCAACGATACATACGGACATCAGGCGGGCGATGAAGTTTTAAAATCCTTTGTTCAAACCATATCCGAATCAATCAGAACTGATCTTGACTGGTTAACGCGTTACGGGGGGGAGGAATTTATAGTTGTACTTCCCGAAACGCCCCTTGACGGCGCCTTAACCGTTACTGAAAGACTTCGGAGCGCTGTTTGCTGAAAAATTGATTGATGCTGAAGAAAAAATATCCATTACCGCCAGTTTCGGGGTAGTCTGCCTTGATGATACTGTCATAAATAATAAAATTTCACTCGAAGAAATGATCTTTACAGCGGACAAATATCTTTATCAGGCCAAAAAAGAAGGGCGGAATCGGGTAGTGGGCGGCCCTGTTCTGCTTCACACATAAAACCAATGGTATAGTGCCCCGGAATTCGCCAATGTCCATATTTTTAAATACTCTCATCCCGTTTTCCCCGAGGGCTTTCCGCCGTAATCATCACTAATTTTTTTAATGGCTGTCTTGTGCACTCCGCATACGATTGATGCCCGTCTTGAAGACACAATAGCAAAAAACTGGTTTATGTTGTATACTGGGATCAAACCTGCACTTTTTTTGACACATCAATTCAGAGTAAAAAAAAGTAAAAAGCGCAGGTCCGACAAATTTTTGTTGGGTGATCGTGATAATTTCCCCTGACGTTACTTTCAACTGATCCCGGTAAATACAACATTAAACTGATGACTGCACAAAAAATAGTTGTAATTGGCGGCGGAGTCGCCGGACTGATGGCGGCCGGGCAAGCTGCAAAAACCAAAGCCGATACGCTCCTTCTCGAAAAAATGAAACACCCCGCCCAAAAGCTCTGCATTACAGGAAAAGGCCGATGTAATATCACTAACATTGCAGAACTATCCGATTTCATTGCCCATTTCGGCAAAACAGGTAGTTTCCTTCGCCAGGCATTCTGGCGTTTTTTCGCTCCCGACCTGATGGATTTCTTTAAAGAGCTTGGATTGGAACTGGTGATGGAAAGAGGCGGACGTGTTTTCCCCGCAAGCGGCAAGGCCCCGGATGTCCTGACGGTTCTTCTGCAATGGCTTAAACATTACGGAGCACAGGTCAGGCTGTCTTCGAAAGTTGAGAAACTGACCATCAGCAATGAACGTATCACAGGTGTCGTTTCCCGCGGAAAAAAAATCCCCTGTGATGCCGTTATTCTAGCGACGGGTGGAGCCTCATATCCGTTAACAGGATCAACGGGTGACGGATACCGGTTGGCAATATCCGCCGGCCATAATGTTTCGCCCATACGGCCAGCTCTCGTACCCCTGGAAACATCAGGTGATGCAGCGGGAAAAATGGCCGGACTCAATCTGCGCAATATTAATGTAAGTATTTATGTCAACAGCAAAAAGCGCAAGGAAGCATTCGGAGAGATGATATTCACGGATTTTGGTGTCACCGGTCCCGTTATCCTCGCTCTTAGCGGCGAAGCCGTTGATGCCATGCGAAACGGGCAAAAAGTAGTGCTTTCCATTGATCTCAAACCTGCACTTGACGAAAAAAAACTCGATGCACGACTCCTCCGCGACATCGCATCACGGGGCATGGAGCAGGTCGGCAGTTTTTTACGGGGATTGCTGCCGCGCGAGATGATACCTGTCTGTCTGAGCCTCACAAAAATCTCTCCCGACTGTCAGGTCAGCCGAATCTCAGCGAAAGAACGCAAAAATTTGCTACGATGGCTCAAGGATTTTCGACTGGAAGTGACCGGACACCGTCCGTTGGCCGAAGCAATTGTAACCGCCGGCGGTGTGGATACACGAGAAATCGATCCCAGGACCATGGAATCCCGTCTGACAACAGGTCTCTTCATCGCAGGAGAACTTCTTGACATTCACGCCGACACCGGAGGATACAATCTTCAGGCTGCATTCTCAACCGGTTGGCTTGCAGGACGTTCAGCAGCTAAGGCAGTTTAAAAAAATAAGATGTTTTTTTGGTAACTACGAAAAAACAATGGCCTTCCCTTTGGTTTCCGGTATGCTGAAGCTTGGCTTAGAAACCTCTGCCGACACCTGATCCCCGTGAACTGATACCGTTTTTTTACATTCACCAGGTAACTGGCTGATAAGAATTCTTCATAAAATTTTTTCGCCTAACCGGGCAGCTACTTTTTTTTCCATGTCTTTAATGATAGTGCCTAAAGCCATACTCTCATTAATAGGCCCCGAATTATTCCAACCCTTTTTCAGGGCATCATCTTTTTTTTCTCTGAATTGTTCCAGGCTGTCTGCTGCGAATTCCCAGGCAAACAATTTCTGGAGCACATGACGCTCGGGAGCGCTCAAATTTTTTTCAGTATCAAAGGACTTTCCGTCTCCGGTAGTTATAATCAAATTATTAAATCCCCCTTAAAGACATTATGATGTTAATTAGAGGTTACCCCCATATTCGTTCATCCCGCCGGCACAAAGTCATATAATTCCTCGAACCAAAATATTTCAAGCTGTGCGGTTAGCCTTTAGCAGTTAGCTATTAGCCAAAATTATCACATGATGTTTTGCTATTACAAATTTTTACCCCTTGGGTGTTTATTCCAAGCTGCCGTAATACCTCGGTTTTTCAAAGCTAAACGCTGATAGCTGATCGCTCAACTTAAGGTTGGAATTAGATCGGCAAATGTAGCGAGATCAAGCGGATGTTGAATGGTTTTATGCAAAAGCTAACACCTAACCGCACAAGGTCGAAATATTTAGAGCCTTGGTCGCAGGGATGGCTGGGTATCGAGCTGGTGTAAATTTGGCAGATAGCAAAACATTAGGAAAAGACTTGATCGAACTGCTTGCTTTTG
>DAOWNY010000169.1 GCA_030642325.1 Deltaproteobacteria bacterium | reverse complement strand
TAATTTTTCTATAGATATATGTCCGACAAATAAAGCCCATATAAAATTGTTCTGGAGAAAGGTGGACAGGCCATAAGGGGTTACCTATTAAAGGGCTTGTCAAGAGAAAAAACACCTCTCCATCCGAAAAAAGTACACTTTTTTCACTGGACAATATATCGGCTCTTTCCTAAATTGAATGGGTAGCTGCCTTTTTCTTCAGTCCCAGCTTTCTACCTAAACATCCGACAGTTCCTTAGACCCAAGTTTTTACCAACTGTGAACCGTAAACTGTGAACGGATACCATTTTATTAAAAGGTGTATAATCATGATGTCCGGGTAAATCAATCTGTTAATTGCCGAATAAAACAATCCAGCAGTTTGTCGGCCTCTTTTTGAGAAACATGGGAACGGAAGGCCGTTAAATTAAAGATCATTCTTTCATTGTAAATAAGTAAAGCTATCTGGGGCCAGGGAAGAATAAGTGTGAGGGGAATTACTTTAGTGATGCAGGCCGGTCCCAGGCAATGATAGCCATTCTCATCCCGGTGGGTTGGATTGGGAGAATAGACCCCTAAATTTGGAAGGGCGATTGAAGGAGAAAACGGTCGCATCAGATTAATATTGGAGATTATTTTTTTAATTCCAAGGGGAATTGGTCTTAAAAACCATGAAAAGTCGATTGTCTTCTGTGCTATCATATTATCTTTAAGAAAAATCCATTTTTTTCGTAACATCGACAGAATTTCTTTCCTATGGTTTATTGAATCCGTTTTAAGAGAGATGTTGACTCCGGAGAGAAGGTTGCCCAGGATATGACTTTCTTTTGGGGAGCGGAGATTGACAGATACATTAACGTAGATCCTCCCCGCCCTGTTAGCCGCTTCCTGGTTCCACTTCTTGATTGTCAGAAATGCAGTAGATAAAAGGTAGTGGTTTAAAGTTGTCCGATATTTTTTTGCATCAGCACGTATTTTAATGTATTGATCAGGGGGGATCTCCCGACAAACGGCAATCGCATCTCCATCTGATTTTTTATCACCTTCGGTGATTATCGGGGTGGGTGGTTGCAGCATAAATTCGCTTGCATATTTTAGATTATTATAAAAATTAGGCAACGAGAAACCGCAAAATGGTGAATTGATTTCCGGCCTGGAAATGGATTTAAAATCAGGAGGACGATATCCTCCTTCATTTTGGTGATAAAAGATTTTTTCATAATTTTGGACGAAACTTTGAACAAACATTAATCCGCTCAAACCATCGACAGCAGCATGGTGAAACAGAAAAACCATAATTATACGGCCTTTCTGTTTGATTATTTTAACCCGCAGTGGGGGGTGGCGTGATATGTCAAGGTATGGGGAGAAATGATTTTTCATAAAATAGCTGAGGACTTCCCTTGAACCATATTCCGGTTCAGTGTCCTCGGTTTCCGTTAATATATCCCTGGAATCTATATTAAGATATTTCCAGCAATAACGAAACCAACTTTTAGTTGAAGGATAATTTTTGGTTAATATGCATTGAAGTTTGGGGTGAAGAGCCAGGGAAGCGGTGAGGGCTTCCCGAATTATTTTTGATTTAACTTCACCGTCAATGGTAAGTATGATGTGAAAAGTTAGGGGATATTTAGCTGATTTTTCTAATAAGTAAGCTGATTCATCAACAATGCTGGCAGGAAATATAATCTGGTCAGTCAATATACCCTAAGCCTTTCAATTTTTTTCGAATTTCCTGGTCATCTGCGTCAGATATGCTGGGGCGGTATTTTTCGGACGGAGAGGGGGTTTTGGCGGTAATTTTTACTTTATTTTTTTGAAGGAAATTTTCAGGAAATAGATCAGAGAGAACCTTGCCGTCAATTTCCGAATTTATTTCAACCCCCATTAAATAAAGAAGGGTGGGGGCTATATCAATTAAACTTGCCCCGTTAATCCGATGATTTTTCTTGAAATATTTCCCCCAGGCAATCAAAACTCCATTCATATCGTGGGTGCTGCGGTAGGAGTCATGTTCTAAAAAGATTTTATTAGTATAAAGTCCCATTACGCTGGTAGCCACATAATTATAGTTAACAGGTAAAAAAGTTATATCCGGCATCTCGTCCAAGTAATCCCCCGTGTAACAGTCCTCTTTTTTATAAATGTCACTTTTTATAACTTTTCCGGTTTCCGGGTCTTTCAGCTTTTTCAATTTTTCAACCAGTTCAGTCTGTAAGCTAAAAAATTCATGACCGGGATTTACCACCCCTTCCGGTTCCCGTCCCTTCTGGTTAATAACGATCTGACCGGTGCCGGTTTTAGTGTATGCCCTGGTTTGCGACCAGTCAACATCATCAAGTGAAAGAAAAAGTCTCTTTCTTTTTGTTAAGAAGGGGAGTATCCGATCGGCGTCAGGAGTTTTTTGGGGATTTAGGCCGGCTTTCAAGAGAAATTTCATAACCGATTCAAGCAGGAACGAACCCAGGAAGTTATAGTTTATCCCCCGTTTCCAGAGATAAAATTTGAGTTGAGAAAAGAGATTTTTTTTGATTTTAAGGTAACCCTCCTGGATAAGCCAGGCATTGAGATTTATGACTTTAGATAAAGGACCGAATCCATGATCTGAAACGATTAATAAAGAAATATTTTCTCCAGTGTGGTCCAAAATATTAGCAATTTCCTGGTCCAACGCCTGATAATAGGTCATAACCTTCGGGTAGTACTTCTTTTTTTCATTCGGATTACAATGCTGATCGTTGGGATGAATGATATCCCAGAGTTCATGCTGTATACGGTCGCCACCCCATTCGTGGTGAAGTGTGACGTCAAGATTGTATTTATCCAGGAGATACTTGGTTACTCCGAATTTATAGCGGAGCATGTCAACGCAATCATCAATGAAGGCATTCACCCGTTTGGGGGTGCGATAAAGATTCATGAAGCTCGGCTTCAAATTTACGCGGTAAGGCCCGAATTTTTTTTCGATTTCATCCAGAAGCCCCGGGGGGTAAACAAAATCCCGCCTTCTTGATGGGCTTAAGAATCCGCAAATCATGGCCCCATTAACCGCTGTGGGTGGATAGGTGGTGGGAATATTAAATACCCCGACTTTTGATCCTTTTTCTCCCAGGATGTCCCAAATAGTTTCGCTGTCCCGAAACGTTGAATTGCTGACTACTTCCTGGTATGTTCCCGGTTTTTTTATTAAAAATTCACAAATTCGGTGCTTGCCCGGATTTTTGCCTGTAATAAGATTTGACCATGCGGCAGCGGTGATGGGGGGTATGGAAGAAAGGAGATTACCGCTGGTCCCTTCTTTGATTAATTTTTTTATGGTGGGTAAGTATCCGGCCTCCATGAATGGGTTCAAAAGGCGATAAGTTGCCCCATCAATACATAACACCAAAATTTTTTCAGCCATCTAGTTAACCTCTTGGCATCAACATAATAAAAATAGTAATCGTTCATGGGGCAGGACCGGGGATAAATTTCATCACGGACAAACAAGTTTGTCCATGCCACCCGTCACCCGCTTAAAAAAGACTACGGTTAATCATCGTTTTTCACATTTAAAAAAATTATTTTACTCTGGAAATCGTATTAAGACTTTGCAGCATGGAAGCATTGTTAAAAAGCCTTACTGACCCGTGAACGGCTAATAAAAACTTGAATTGAGCGGTTAGCCTTTAGCGGTTAGCTATTAGCCGAAATGATCACAGGATATTTTGCTATTACAAACTTTCACTCATTGGGTGTTATTTCAAACTTATGTAATACCTCGGTTTTTCAAAACTAAACGTTTGTGCGCTGACAGCTAATCGCTCAACTTAGGAAAAATATAACAATTTAATGTTTTGAAATTTTTGCCGTTGAATCAGTGTTGAGACCATCTATTTAATGAAGTTAACATATTATTAGACATTATCCACATCATTCTATTGAAAAATAAAGCAAGACATTCACCTTCAACCATGTGCCTTATTGCGATAGTTAAACAGTATAAAATATTTTGGCGAATGTCAAACTAAAATGGGTGGGGGACAGATTTCAATCTTGTTTTCCGGTTTTCACGGGTTGACCAATTAAAAAAGAAAAGATATGATAGTTTCCCATGGGAATAGTGACAGTTGAGTTATATCGGCGAGGAGGTTAAAAAAACGAGCGATGGCATCAGAAATGATTAGCTGCTATTTATGCGGCAAGAAAAATGACACCTTCCTTTTCCATGGTGAAGACCGTTTATTTAAAACAGAGGGGGTATTCAGGGTAGTTAAATGTAATTCCTGCGGGTTGGTTTACTTGAATCCTCGACCTACCTTTCAATCCATGGCTGATTATTATCCTCCTGAGTACTATGACATAACTATGCCCAATAGAATCAGCCCTTCCCCCGATGGTTTCAGGAATTTGGTTACCAATTTACT
>DAOWNY010000334.1 GCA_030642325.1 Deltaproteobacteria bacterium | reverse complement strand
CGGCTATTTCTTCTACCTGGACAGAATAGTTTCTGTTTTGGGCAAGCCGGGACACGTTCTCTTTTGAAACAGTGGTTTCTACCAAAACCGTGATTGGCTCATCCGGATTCTGGTCCATGGCTTTTTTTGTCTTCACCACCGGTATGGGACAACTAAGACCCCTCACATCGACTTCAACCATTGCTATTCCCTCCTTTTTATCAACCTTCTTCTTTTACCAATAACACATTTACCGCCTTCATTATTACCGCAACCTTGTCTCCCTCTTTTATATTGAGGTCATCCTGCGAATCCATGGTCATTACCGAAGATATTGTGCAGTCGGTTGGAATTTTTACCTTTACCCGGCACATCACCGTATCCTTTTTAATTTCGGTAACCTCTCCCTTTAGTTGGTTTCCGGCACCGTAATTCATTGTTTTTTCTCCCTTTCAATTTTTAATATAAGCCAATTTTGTTAAAAACCGATTCCTGTTATTTGAAGCTTTTAACTATGGGATGGTACTGAGCAAGCCCCGCTCCACTCGCATAAATGTTTTTTGAATACCGCCGGAAATTGGGCAATGATCTGCCGGATCCTGGTGGCGGGGGTAGCTTGGGCATATTTTCCCGCCATGCGGTTTGCCCGGGCAGCGATTATCGCTGCCTCATGCAGTTCCAGTTCGGCATCGGCAAAAGCGGCCACCAGGCCGGTAATCGTATCACCCGTGCCTCCGATGGCTTCCAGTTCAGGTACGTTGGGTTCGGTGATTGTTTCCAAAATATTTCCGTCCCTAACCACGTAATCAATTGATCCCTTGACCAGCAGTAATCGGGCTGCTCCCTTAAGCTGGTAAGCAGTGGTTAATAACTCCGGGGTTCTGGTTACATCGGTTTCAAAAAGGTGTTTATTGATATAGGCGGGATGGGTGGCATCGGGATCGGCTAAAAAGGCAATCTCAGTGGCATCGGGGGTAAAGATATCAAATTTTGCTGCCAGTCCCGCCGCTTTAGCCACATACATTGAGGAGGCATCGGCAATCATAATCGGCTTTTTGGGGCATCCTTCTACTGCTTCACAAATCTTTTTCATCAAAGCTATGTCGGGAAGGATATAATGGAGCGCCAGCACATCCGGTGAAAGATTAGAGATATTTTTGATAAGATACTCATAAAGCGATCGGCTTTTTTTACCGTCTCCGATGTCTCCGACAACCAGCGCTTGCGGCGGATCAATCTTCAAGTATTCGGCGGTGATCAGCGCGGCGCTGATCAAGGCGGCAGTGCCCTGGGTGCAGGGAATCCTGGAACCATCAATATTAAGAAACTCGCCCTCTAATTTAGCCGCTCCACGGGTTAACGGCAAATCTTTTATGGGAACCGTTCCTGAAATGAGCAGCATCTTAGTTCCCCCCTTCCTTCCACAGCTCCCGGCATTCCATTAAAGCCCGATCCATCATCAGGGCGCATAAGGTAAAACCGATCTCCTTGGGCCGGGGCGCTTCGAAAAGTTTTTTGCCAACCATCCGGACATGAAGGTAGGGGATATCAGGACAACCTCCTCCGGAGGCATTTAAGATAACCCCGGTATTTTTATCAAAAGTAAGCTTCATATTGCCCGCCTTAACCATGAAGGCATCCTTGAAATCAGTGATTTTGACAATCTCCAGAAGTTCCCCGTCTCCCTTAAGGGGAAGGATTTCGAGATAGAGTATATCTTTTTTCTCAAATAGCCTCTCGATACCCATCTGCTCTACCAGATTAATTTCCACTGCTAAATCGCAGCCCTTCCTTAAAGTGGGAGGAGGGGCCACCAGCTTAACCGGGTAGTTTTCTCCCTTGAGAATTTTCTCTGCCCCGATTGCCTCCTCCACCTTGTCGAACAAAATGAGCCCGCTTCCTTCAAAGGAAGATTTCTTTTTTCTTTTGAACATCACTATTTTTTCACCTTTCTTTTATTAAAGCGCCGATGGTCAAACAAAATACT
Source organism: Deltaproteobacteria bacterium (assembly GCA_030642325.1). GTDB lineage: Bacteria > Desulfobacterota > DAOWNY01 > DAOWNY01 > DAOWNY01 > DAOWNY01. Next base: position 232 of record DAOWNY010000334.1, on the reverse strand, counting down.
AAACCTATTACCACTGCTGCCGGGCCGAATTCACTTGGGCCCTTGGGACTTGAAGCCAAAAGGAAATTATGGGCAAATCCGGCTCCCACAATAAGGCCAAGCACGGTTATTCCCGCATCGGTATCCCCTTCACCTGCAAGGATAGTCTGGCGCAAGGGGCATCCCCCGAGGAGGGTAGCGGAAAGCCCCGCCAGAACCATCCCCAGAAAATTCCAGATATGACTGGTATGGG
>DAOWNY010000358.1 GCA_030642325.1 Deltaproteobacteria bacterium | reverse complement strand
CTGGGCGGAAAAAAAGAGGGGGGTAAAGAGGAGGATATTCTTTACCCACTGGTAGGGACGAAGGAGTCTTATATATGCCTTAACAGTTGGTGCCATGAATTTCTTTTACCACGCGAAATACAAAAACCCGCCACCCGCCTGACACACGGCTAATTATTATGTCAACTAACAGATATTACAATTATTCCGACATCTGTTCCCGGAGGAAAAAAGAGTATATTTTATAATTATCTATTTTATCGGTTTTGAGCGATTATTCTTAACTAATTTCGTAATAGGTCAGCTATTTTTTTTGACAGGATAAACAGGATGATCAGGATATTAAAGAGGATGCAAGCAAAAAAAATTATGTCAATCATGTCAAAAATATTTTGCCGCCGGCAAACTGTTATCTAATTTTTACCTTTTTCAAGGCTTCTTTGACCCCGAGTATGGGTTGCCCGTGGCCCGGATAGATGTTTTCTACTGTAAGCTCACAAAGTTTGTTATAGGAATTTCCGATGTCTTCTTTGCTGCAGTAAAAGCCATTGAGTTCACCGGTTCCCTTCATGTTTAAGATGGTATCACCGGAGATTAAAATGCGGCCTTCCTCCCGGTAAAAACATATACTGTCCGGGGTATGCCCCCTGGTCTCAATGAGTCTCCAGCCCGGAAGGTATGCAATTTTCCCACCTTCTTTTAATTCACATCTTGGCTGATAATCGAGAAAATTGAAATTACGGAAAATCGGCAGGGGAATCCCCGCCCTTTTACTGGAAAAAAACTGATGGGAATTGCGAAGGTGCAGATTCATGTGGGAAACAGCGGGAATCAGCCCTCTCAGCCAGCTGGAAAGGGAAGGAATGCCCAGCTTCTCTTCCCCGGTAAGATATCGGCCCACCCGATAAAAAAAGTTGACTTCAGAACCGGGAGCAAGTTGTAAAAGTCGGGGTATACCTCCGATGTGGTCAATATGAAAATGTGTAGCAGTGATAATCCGCAACTCATTCACTCTTCTTTTTAGTCTTCCGGCAATAAAATCTACCGCCTTTTCAGCCGCCAGATTTGATCCCACATCAACCAGCACCAGTCCACCCTCTCCTTCAATCAGGTAAGTATTGGCATACCCCCCCGAAATGAGATAAATTGCTTGGTGTTCCGTCATTTTCCCGCCTCAAACATTTTTTCTTCCCCTCTCGACCCATCACCTCTTTTTCCGAAAACAGTTACTAAATACCAATACAAACTAATTCTGCAGTTGACAACAAAATAATATTCTGCATATATAATAAAGCGATGTAATAAATCATACAAATTTATCATGCCATAAATAAATAAAGATCTCAAGAATTCTTGGCGTATTTAAGGCCTGCCCCCAAACAATTTATCCGGGTGGGTTAAGCTTTTTTTAATTAACGGGAGATAACTGTCATGCAATATCAAACCGGTGAGATAATAAAAATCGGTTCTTTGGAAATCATGCTGGCAAAGCCTGCCCAGCTGTCTTTAAAATGGATCGGACAACCTGAATTGATCAAACAACTTCTGGCTGCCTGGATGGTTATTGATGAAAAAGATCTCCCCTTCAATCCCCGTCTGATCGGAAAGCCGGGAGT
>DAOWNY010000304.1 GCA_030642325.1 Deltaproteobacteria bacterium | reverse complement strand
CATGGTTTGAAATCCCGGATCAAGATCGTTCCAGCCCACTCCAATCACTCTTTGGTGGTAAGTCATGATTTTCGGTGAGAAGAGATAGACAATGCCGACAATGGTCCAAAACAATCCAACCACAAAATAGCATGAAAAAGCGATTTTAATCTTTGTGTCCATTTTTTTCATGTTTGAATTCCCGAATAGATTAGAGACGATGCCAACTTTGAAATGATTGACATAATACCTAACGCTAATACCTAACCGCACAGCTTGAAATAGTTTAGCTGCCTTAAGACAACCCCGCTTCTGTTCAAATGGATTCTTTTTGGCCGTATTTATCATAATGGATCATTTCTTTTAGATCTTTGCGAGGAGTTTCTTCGGGAAGTTCGGCAGGGAACCCGAGGGGTATTAACTCTACAACGGCCATACCATCGGGTAATCCTAATATCTCTGCTGCCTTTGGAGCATCAAATAAACCAACGTGCACCGTTCCCAGGCCGAGAGAGTGAGCTGTAAGGGCCAGATTCTGGGTTGATAGCCCGAGATCAAACATAAACCAGTCCCCCTTATCGGTGGTTATTTTTCCTCTAATGTATCCCGATTTCTCCAAAAGAGCGCAGGCGGCAATAATAATAGGGGCTTGTGTGATAGCTGATTTAGCCGGATTGGGAGGGGGCAGGGTCGCGGCAAGTTTTTTCTTAATGGACGAGTCCCTGACCAGGATAAATTCCCAGCATTGGGTATTGGCCCATGAAGGTGCCCACCTGGCTGCTTCCATTACTTGCTGAACCATATTTTCGGGTACCTGATCAGGTTTATAGCTTCTAACACTTCTCCTTTTTTTTATGATCTGGATCAATTTCATTTTTTTATTCCTCCTTAGTATTGTTTGAATTCAGTAAACTTAGCGCCCTTCGGGCGGACTCTTTTGGCAGGATGAAAAAATTTTACGTGTTTTTTATATCCTGATCATCCTGTAGATCCTGTCAAAAAAATGGAAATTTCTAGACAATTAATTAAAATACCGGAAAATTATTTATCCGGATAATTTCATTTGATCTCCCCCTTCTTCCCTGAAGAAGTAGTTCCTTGTTTCCCTTACGATTACTCCGCTTAATCCCAGGATTCCAATTAGATTTGGAAAGGCCATCAGTCCGTTTGCCACATCGGACAAATTCCAGATCAGTTCAAGTTTAACGGTGGCACCAAGTGGGATCAATAAAACATAGATCCACCGGTATGGCATAACTGCCCCGGGGCCGAATAGATATTCCGCGCACCGGTCACCATAGTAAGACCAGCCGATGATGGTGGAAAAGGCAAAAAAGATAAGCCCAAAGGAAACAATATAGTGTCCCACAATGGGGAGAGTAGCTTCGAAGGCTTTAGCACAGAGAGTTGCTCCCGTAAGCCCAACGCCATTTGGCCCCGTATTTTTCCAGAGTCCGGAAAGCACAATGACCACGGCGGTCATTGTGCATATAAGCAGAGTATCTATCAAGGGGCCTATCATGGCCACCAGTCCCTCCCTGACCGGCTCATTGGTTCGGGCGGCGGCGTGAGCGATGGGGGCACTGCCTAATCCCGACTCGTTGGAAAATACTCCCCGGGCCACTCCAAACCGGAGTGTCTGCATAACGGTAGTCCCGAGAAATCCTCCTGCGGCGGCGGTGGGGGTAAAAGCATGGTAAAAAATTAAATTTAATGCTTCGGGGATTTTCTCCAGGTTAATGACAATGATGGTCATTGCCCCCAGAATATAAACGACTGTCATGAAAGGTACGATTCGGGCGGCTACGTTGCCGATGCGTTTAATTCCTCCAATAATAACCATGCCTACCAGGATGGCCATTAAGAATCCCGTGATGGGTTTGGGAATTCCTAAAATATCATTAAGAGGGTTGGCCACTGAATTGGCCTGAACCATATTACCAATTCCAAAGGAGGCCAGGCAGGCAAAAAATGCAAAAAGCCAACCCAGCCAGCCCGCCTTGAGGCCACTCGTTAAATAATACATCGGTCCCCCGCTGACAGAACCGTCGGGCTTGAGTTTGCGATATTTCAGGCTGAGAAGGCATGAAGAATATTTTGTGGCCATCCCGAAAATTGCGGTTACCCACATCCAAAAAACGGCGCCTGGCCCTCCGGAAGCGATGGCGGTGGCAACTCCAGCAATGTTGCCGGTACCAATGGTGGCAGAAAGAGCAGTGCTCAAGGCTTGAAAATGACTGATTTCGCCTTGATCCCGAGGATTATCATATTTTCCTGAAATGATGGCAACACTGTGAGAAAGCTTACGAAGCTGGATCGCTTTCAATATCAAAGTGAGGTAGACACCGGTTCCCACCAGAAAAAAAATTAATACGGGTCCCCAAATAACGTTTCCTAAAAGAGCGCTTAGATGATTTAGAGTTTCCATGAATATCTTTTTTTAATTAAAAAGGTCTCTTCTCCCTTATTTATTTAGTATTTTTTCATATTATTATTTAAAAAAACCGGTTTCCTGCTTTGATGAAAAGCAAGGTAAGTTAACACCAATCCATAAACCTTTCGGTCGATCATATTGAGTTTAAAACAGGCAGGGAATAAATAAGGATGTTGTTG
>DAOWNY010000068.1 GCA_030642325.1 Deltaproteobacteria bacterium | reverse complement strand
TAACTTTGTCCTTTTCCACAACAATGATATCTTTTTTGCCGGCGATTCTTGACATCAGGATATCCCATACCCCGTCTCGCATGTAACCCAACTCTTCAACCTGATTCACCTGAAAAGGAATGAGAGCGATTTTTTTCTGTTCCGCAAAAGAGATTAATGTTAGAGAAAAAAAGAGGATAGGTGTTGCAATAAGGATTCTTAAGAAATTTTTCCCCATTATTGTTTCCCATCCATTGACTGGAAAAATTTCTTGGCTTCTCCCACCGTAAACAGCGAACCGGTTATACAAATGAGATCCTTCTCATCGGCTGCGGATAAAGAATACCGGATGGATTCATCAATACTCTCTATAACCCGGGAAATGCATTGATAATTCCCGGCCTGTTCATAAAGAAGCTTGGGGGATGCCGAACGGTAATAATCAGGCTTGGTAAAAATAATTTCATGGGCCAGGGGAGCAAGAGATGAGATGATCGTTTCGATGTTTTTGTCTTCCATAATTCCCAGGATCAAAAACAGGCGCTGATAATCAATTTCATCTCTCAGGGCATCTCTCAAAATATTTGCCGCCAAAGGATTGTGCGCCCCATCCAGAATAACCCTGGGGTTTTGTTGAACTGATTCCAGCCTTCCCGGCCAGCTTACTTTTGCTAAACCTTGATAAACGGCCTCGTCATCTATTTTAGCTCCCTTTTTTTTCAAGATCTCGATGGCACCCAGTGAAAGCATGGCATTGGTTATCTGATGTTTTCCCAGTAAATTTAATTTTAAGTTATGGTACGTCACCTCTTGTCCATGGTAATCAAAATTCTGTCCGCAAACGGCTTTAGCCTGAAAGTTTTTTCCCACCTGGTAAAAATCAGTGTTATTAGCGAGGCAAATCTTTTGGAACATGGCTAAGACCTCCGGCTGGGCGGCGGAAGTAATGAGAGCCCCTTTTTTCTTAATAATCCCGGCTTTCTCCATCGCTATTTCACCAATAGTTGTTCCTAAAAAAGCTTCGTGTTCTTTGGAAATATTGGTTATGATCGACAGGGTTGAATTGACAACATTTGTTGCATCCAACCTTCCTCCCATTCCCACTTCAATGACGGCAAAATCCACTTTTTGTTCTGCAAAATATAGAATCGCCATGGCAGTGACAAACTCAAAGAAGGTAATATTACAATTATCACCCCAATTGTCCAGTTTATTTTTGATGAGTTCGGTTAGCTCGGTAACCTTTGCCTCGGATATTTCCTGCTCATTTATTTTAATTCGTTCGGTAAAATTTACCAGGTGTGGAGAGGTGTAAAATCCCACTTTAAAGCCTGCCCTCATTAAAATAGAGGAAAGAATGGCACCCGTTGATCCCTTACCGTTTGTCCCCGCAATATGAATTACTTTTAAACTGTCCTGGGGGTCACTAAAAGACTTGAGGAGACGAGATATACTGGAAAGTCCAAATTTTATTCCGTATTTTTGGAGACCATAAAGATACTTTATTGTTAATTGGTAGGACATAACGGGTATCGTAAGCAAATGTTGCATCCTGGTTGGAAAAAAAATCCAGGAAACAATTTTTCTGTTCGAAGTTTATTTTGATAATTCCAGACACTTATACAATTGGTAACCGTTCACGGTTTTTATTCAATGAATCATATAAAACTTTAGGCATTTTGATATTGCTTTTAAACTCCAAAATGAGTTCTTTTGCATCCATATCGGGGAATATCCCGAGTTCTCGTGAAAATATATACTTGTTTTCAATTAAGCGGCCTAAGCCTTTCGCAATATAAAACGCCGGGTAACTACTCAGAATTCAAAAGTCAGCCCCCCCAAGTAGTTACTGATTTTTAAGTGCTGCTGCGAAAAAATTTATAGAAATAGTCGAAGCCCGACCAGAGAGTAAAAAACAGGGCGACCCAGAGAAACAATATTCCCATCTGATGAAAATTAATATAAAAATATTCATAGTGGAGAAGAAGGCAGAATAAGGATGTCATTTGCAAAAAAGTTTTTTGCTTCCCAAGCCAGCTTACCTTTACTATGACACCTTCACTGGAAGCAACCCCCCTGAGACCGGATACGGCTATCTCCCTGCCAACGATAACGATTACTATCCAGGCGGGAATTTCTCTTAAGGGGATCAGCATGATTAAAGAAGAAGTGATAAGCAATTTATCGGCGATTGGATCAAGAAATATACCAAGGGAAGTGACAGTATTGTGTTTTCTGGCAAAGAAACCATCCAGTAAATCAGTGAGAGCGGCGGTCAGGAAAGATAAAGCAGCAAAAAAACTCCAGAGTTTCCCCGGGAAAAACAATAAAATTATAACCAGGGGGATAATCAAAATTCTCGTCAAAGTTAAGGCATTGGGAAGGTTGATCAATCCCCCCTTTTTTAATTTAATGTCGTCCATTTATTTTTTTTGATATCCAAATGTTTTTTTCAAATTGTTGGGTGCCGGCCGGGCTAAAGCGCCAGGGGGGGCTTGATTTAAATCCCCAGTTTTCCACCCATAATCACGGCAATTTCTCAATAATTCATAAAGACGGACTGCCGATTCTACATAATTTTTTCCGGGCTTCCGAATCTTTAAATAAAAAATTCACAATTACATCTTAGACCAAAGTTTTTACCAACTGTGAACGGATACCTGATTACCCGGCGTGTATCACTTATTTTTATAGATGTAATAATATGTTAAAACTTTTTCAACATAATCCCTCGTCTGGCGATAGGGAGGAACTTGATTGTATTTTAATACCGCTTTTGCCCCTGCATTGTAGGCAGCAAGTGACAAAATAATGTCTCCATCAAAAGTTTCCCACATTTTTTTGAAATATTTAACCCCTCCCTCTACATTTTCCCGAGGGTCAAAAGGGTTTTTTACTTTCATCTCTTTTGCAGTTTGAGGCATTAACTGCATAAGACCGAGGGCACCCGCCCTGGATACTGCGATGGGATCGAAATCAGACTCAACTTTTACTATGGCCCGGATTAAAGCAGGTTCCAAGGCGTATTTTCTGGAAGTATTCAGGATAATCGCATCATATTGCCGACGTTGGTCTTTAAGGTTAACCCCTTGTTTGGGGCCGTCATATTCCATGGGCTTGTATCTGGTATCAGTGGGAACATTAGTAAAATGCAGAATTCCCTTTGAATCAACATAACTATAAATTTCGGCAAAAGCAGCCGGCGCAAACAAAAAAAAGTAAAGTAAAGTAAAAATAACTCTAGTTGATAACCATTTCATGAATTTCCCTAGTAGTATATGGTATATATACAATACTTTATAATATTTAAGCGTCAGGTCATTAACAAAATATACTCTTTGCCCATAAGAGTAATTTTTTGTTCTACTTTACTTTTTCGGTATTTTCTCCCAATCAGTTAAAAATTTTTCTATGCCCAAATCGGTTAAGGGATGTTTGGCAATCTGTTTTATTACCTTAAAGGGGATGGTTGCAATGTCAGCCCCTATTAAAGCAGCGTCCAGGACGTGGATAGGATTTCTGATGCTGGCTACAATTACTTCGCATTCATAGTCATAATTCTCATAAATGGTTATAATCTGTTCAACTAAATCCATTCCAAGATGAGAAATATCATCCAGCCGACCGATAAAGGGGCTGACATAACTTGCCCCTGCTTTAGCCGCCAAAAGTGCCTGAAGGGGGGAAAAAACCAGGGTTACATTGGTTCTGATCATTTCCGAGCTCAAGGTTGCCACCGCTTTTATCCCTTCCTCGGTCATTGGTATCTTGACCACGATGTTCTGGTGAATCTGTGCCAGTTTTCTTGCCTCGGCAATCATCCCATCCGAATCCAGACTGATTACTTCAGCGCTTACGGGGCCGTCCACTATTTCACAAATCTCTTTGATCAATGAAGTGAATTCCCTGTTTTCTTTAGCCACCAGCGTAGGATTGGTGGTCACCCCATCAATCAAACCCAGGCTATTGGCTTCTTGAATTTCCTTTATGTTTGCCGTATCAATAAAGAACTTCATGATATCTCCCACTAGTATTCCCTACGGAAACTAAGTATAAATTGATTAAATAACTTTTTTCAATATTCCCCAACTTTTTTGTTTTAATCATATTTTTGGCTTTGATTGAAGACTAAATCCAAAAACTGTTTCAGAATTGCAGCGGTCGCACCCCATATGATGTTTCCCTGGTAATGATAGGAAAAAGTGGAATAACTTGTTCCTTCATAAAACCAGTGACTCTCATGTGCTGAATTGCTGTCTAAAAGAACGGCGAGGGGGATCTCGATAATCCTATGCACTTCAAATTCATTGATCACAAAGTTATAGGGGTAGGGAAAAGTGCCGACAAAAGGTGTGATAACGTAATTGGAGGTAATGGTAACAATATCATCCAATTCCCCTAGAATTTCCACATCTCTTTCATGGACCCCGATCTCCTCAAAGCACTCACGCATTGCTGTGGCAGCCCGGTTAACATCTTTATGACGGCAAGCTCCTCCCGGAAAGGAGATCTCTCCTTTATGCGTTTCTACTTTATTAGTTCTTTCGGTAAAAAGTATAAAATATTTTTCCTTATCATGATAGAAAAAAAGGATTACCGCCGCAGGGGATAATGCAGCATCAATAATGCTCTTTTTTTTCCTCCCACAGAGAATTTTTTCAATATTTTTTTTCATAATATCTTAAATATATTGAGCCCAATCCCCCTCTCTATTAACATTTAAGGTTATAAACCAAAACTATTTTTTGTTCAAGCTTAATATTTTATGTGTAACTGTGCACGGATATAAATTACGCTTTTAAATAAGTGTATTTTTTTCAAAGGGGCGGCATCTGTTCTTTTCTAAAAATTTGGAAAATTAAAATGAGAAAAACTCAACTCTTCTTTCATGTTCAGCATGTGCTGTTCTGAGGCATTCAGAAATACTATCTTTGAATGTAGTGAAATCTGAGTAATTAACTAAAAACGAACCTTCAAGCTATTGGCATCAATCAATTCTGGTTTGGTTTCTAAATTACAAACGTGGGGACAGGGAAGATATTCAGGACGAGGCACAGGCGGCACGTAAAGCGTATACAAAAATAAACAGGTTGCTGAAGGGAAGCAGGGAGATAAGGAGTAAGGTGAAGAAGCTAAATTCTATGTTCCAGGACTTGCCCCTTTGCGACCGTAAAATGAAAAAAGATCCCTTAAAGAAGCCTTCGGTATAAAGATTCATAAAGATCCAGCTCCCTTTTTTCAGAATGATGCCGAGCAATAATTTTTTTGCCTTCCTCCCCCATATTTTTCCTTAATTCAGGATCATGTGCCAGTTTCATTGCTGCCTCAGCTAATGCCTCCCTGTTATCTACAGAAAAAAGTAATCCATTAATACAGTCTTTAACCAGCTCCAGGTTCCCGGCCGCAGAGCTTGCCAACACAGGAAGGCCCTCGGACATGGCTTCTAAGATTGCACAAGACATTCCCTCATGAAACGAAGCATTCAAAAACACATCGGATGCCTGCATTAACTTGCGTACTTTTAGCGTAGAAAGTTCCCCCAGATGTTGAAAATATTGTCGTTGTTTACCCAAATAACGGATATGTTTCGCCTCTTTCCGGTCAATTACCGGTCCTGCATGAAGCAGGACCACATTGGAAATTTGCTTCTCAACTTCATAGAACGTCTCAATTACAAAGGGAATATTCTTTAAGGGACGCATGCCGGATACCATTAAAAATATCACATGATGAGGATCAATCCCATACTCTTTACGAATGGAAAGACTTTGATAATCCTTTTCGACAGGCGCTACTGCCTGGGGAATAATGGATATTTTGTTTTGTATCAATTGAGGCTGGTAAGTTTTCAGTAGTCGAAACGCCTCTTTATGAAAAACTACCACTGCATCGGCTTTTCCCATACTTTCTTTGATGTGGGAAGGTATTTCCTTTATTCCAATCCAGTCGTTGTAATCTGTTCCCGTCAGAGTAATAACCCATGGCACCCGATACTGACTTCTTAACTGCTTCATCCATTGGTAAGGCTTGTCCGCATTAAGACTATGAATTAAATGGGGCGAAAATTTTATCGTATCACCGGGATCATCTTTTGTGGAATTAAATAAAGAGACTTCATACCCTCTCCCGGTTAGTCCCTGCTGTAAACGTTCAGCTAAAATGCTGTTTCCACAGTAAAATGGCAAAGTAAGTGGGCTAACCAAAGCAATTCTAATCATAATCAAATATCTTGAAAAGAAATTAAACGAACATTAAAACTGCGCATATCTTCAATGTCACAAAAGCTTAAGTGATAAGCATGATAGTGCAGTCCCTAATGATCGGCAATATACAGATCCTATGAATTTGATCGGCGGAAAGAATCCAGCAAAAGGACTGCGGCAAATGTTTCCGGTGCAGACGAATAAGATGTTTCTTATATTGCGGCCCATGGTGATATTCGCCTCTCCCTTTCTCCCGAGGAAAAATTTTTTCTTGTGTGGGATTCGGGATCATTCCTCCAACAAAAATTCCCATACTTGGCAGCAGGTACTCCGGGAAAACCGGGGACATACGACATCAATTCAACTTCCCATTGATATCGCATTTTTTGTGAAGTGCTAATTTTCCCAAAAAGTATAACCCAAAACATCATTTTTCTCAAGCGTCTTAAAAATGGTTTTCTCACAAAGGATTGCCTTTGACTTATATGTATTTGCATATTAGAATATTCAAAAAAGGAAAAAAGACGGGGCATATTTTACATATTAACCATTCAAGAAAATATGCCTGGACTTTGAAAGTAATTGTGCGATTTCAATAATGAAGAGTTAAGATGTGGCCCTGACTACCAGATGACGATTAATTTTGATTTGTCTCGTGAAGACAATGGGAGGCAATACCTGTCTAATGACCCTGTTTTCATATTCTATCAAGCAATACCAAGTCTTTACAGGCAGGCCGTCACTTTTAACTTGAAAGCAAAGCGATATCATGTACCTCTTTCTCTCAGTTTTTTTTCTCTTATACGGAGGAATGCACGTCTATTTCTTCCTCAAAGCCCGGGCCGCTTTTGGTTTTGGATGGGTAGCGGCAAGTTTTTGCGCCCTTTTTTTGCTGGCCATGATTTTTGCACCCCTGGTGGTCCATGCATTAGAAAGACTTGGCGCTGATCTGTTTGCCCGGTGGCTATCCCTTCTCGGATATACCTGGATGGGGCTGTTGTTTCTGTTTTGCGCAAGCTCTTTGGCCCTTGACGGGTATCGTTTTTTCCTGTATGGGGCCGGAGTCGTTTTCCGGAGGGACTTTTCTGCGCTGACGCTTCCGTTTTGCCCGGCTTTTTTTGCCTCCCTTTTGCTTTCCCTTGCCATTGGTATCTATGGTTATTTCGAGGCCCTTTCCATACATACCGAAAAAATCGTGATCCAAACCCCCAAAATTTCCAAAGCGATAGGGAGATTACGGATTGTGCAGATTTCCGATATTCATCTGGGACTGATCGTAAGGGAGAAAAGGCTGCAAAAAATTCTTACGGCAGTGAAAGCGGCAAAACCGGATATTGTAGTTTCCACCGGCGACCTTGTGGACGGACAGATGGACGACCTTTCGGGTCTTGCCGAGTCTTTTCAAGACATGACTCCCCCGTACGGCAAGTATGCCGTCACCGGGAACCACGAATTTTATGCCGGGCTTGACCAGGCACTTGATTTTACCCGAGAAGCAGGTTTCAGGATTTTGAGGGGAGAGAGTCTGACAGTTGCAGGGCTCGTAAACATCGCCGGCGTAGATGATATGGCGGGAAAAACCTTTGGTCTTTATAACGAGATTTCCGCAAAAGAAGCGCTCGCAAGACTTCCCCGAGAAAAATTTACCGTGCTTTTAAAGCACCGACCACTCATCGATCAGAATTTGGTGGGGCTTTTTGATCTGCAGCTTTCAGGGCACGCCCATAAAGGACAGATCTTTCCCTTCAGCCTCATTACCCGGATCTATTATCCGACCGATCAGGGATTATTGCGTCTTAATAAAAATTCGTATCTCTATGTCAACCGGGGATCCGGCACCTGGGGGCCACCCATCCGCTTTCTCTCGCCCCCTGAGATAACAATCATAGACCTGGTTTATAAACGAAACATCGACTTGGAAAAAGAGGTCGGCCCTGGAAAATAGAAATTAGCTTCTTCACCTTACTCCTTAATCTTCCTGCTTCCCTCCATCAACCTGCTTATCTTTGTATACGCTTTACTTGCCGCCTGCGCCTTCATCTTTCAATATCTTCCCTGTCTCCCCGCTTGTAATACGCAGGCAAGTAGATAGAAGCCACATTTCCCCTTTGCTGTCCGTATATATTCGAGGAATTTCTAAAAAATCGGTATCGTTCAAGAATATTTTTTTTACCATCGGTACAGCGGTCGGCTGCATTTGCCTGGTTTGATGCCGGGAAGACCAAATCTTATGGAGTTATCAATTTTACAGTTGGAAAATACGATTGATATCTAGAGACATCTCTTGTAATTAAATCCAAATTCTGGACGGCGGCTTGTGCACCAATAAAAAAATCCGGGAGCGGAGTTCTTTTTGTGCCCCCCCTTTTTTTGTATTTAAGGTAAGCTTTTCCAGCTAAAAACAATGCCTCTTTGGGGATTTCCAACATCTGGAAACCAGCTTTGGCTATTGCGGATTCCAGATCCTCTATCCGCTTAAAACCAATGGAGATTTCAGAATAAACGATCGAGTTGATATACAAGATCCCCAATTGATCATACTCGTCCAGTTTTGATTCAGACCAATCAGCCCATTTCGGATCATTCAGAAAAACATCCAAAACAAT
>DAOWNY010000170.1 GCA_030642325.1 Deltaproteobacteria bacterium | reverse complement strand
TTGATCCATAAAGTCAAGCAATGATTCAATTGCTCCGCTTTCAACAATAGTATCCGAATTTATAAGAAGGGCATAGCGTGAAGAAATATTTCGTAAAACCTGATTATTAGCCCCGGCAAATCCCCGGTTCTCCCGGTTCTCAATTAGATTAACCTGGGGAAATTGCGATCTAACCGCCCAGGCGCTGCCGTCAACGGATCCATTATCTACTACCCATACCTCATGGGAAATATTTTTCACATTAAGAAAAATTGATTGCAGGCAATTAATAAGTAATTGGCGGGTATTCCAACTAACTATAATTATTGAAAGATCCAATTTTTCTTTTATTCCTTCGATTGATCCATTAATCATGAAATTGTATCAGCTCAATAAACAGGGGTAACTGTATCCGGATTCCCGCGTGCGCTGGAATGACATATGATTAACTCTTAAGTTGATGACATTGGTTCGCAGTTGATAAAAACATAGCCGCTCACGGTTAACGGTTACAAAATATTAAGATTGGAGCATAATTCCTGATACACCTTTTCCACCGCATCTGTTTGAAAATCAAGGGAAAAAACTGTTCTTGCCTTGCTTACGGCCGCCTTTCCCATCCTCCTTCTAAGGACCTCATTTTTTGCCAGCTTCAGTATTGCCCTTGCTAAATTGAAGGGGGTATCCTCGATCACCATCCCGTCTTTGCCGTCTTCTACGATTTCGGGAAGCATGCCTCTCCTGGCTGCAATAACCGGCTTGCCCATGGCCATTGCCTCTTTAACCGCCCGACATGATCCATCCGAACCGGGCACCAAAAACACTTTAATATCCATACAGGACAAGGTCAAAACATAATCATTCCTGCGGTACCCGGTAAAAATTATATTACCGTCTATCCCCATCTCTTTTGCCGGGCTTACTGCCAATTCATTCATATGGGTTCCTCTTCCCACCACCATAAGCTTTATCCGGGGAAAATCCTTAATTACTATCTTTAGCGCCTGAAGTAAAACCTCAAATCGTCGATGTCTTTGTATGCGGGCAACAACACCCACCACAATATCTTCCGGTAAAATTCCCAGGCGGGTTCGAAAATCTTTATTTATAACTCCGGGGTTAAACCGGTTAATATCAACACCGGTATCGATGTTCCAAACTTTTTCCGCTGTAATAGAAAAATTATTAAGGATAAAATCTCTTTCTTGTTTCGAAACTAAAATAAGACCAACAGGGAACTGACTAAAAAGAAGTTTGTTTCTCCAGTCAACTTTTATATTATCCCCATCATAACAGGTTCTTACGAGAGGTATTTGTTTGCCGCTTGCCCGGATTGCCAAGCCTGCCAAAAGGTGGTCGTTGGTAAGATGAGTGTGGATAAGGTCAAAGTTATTCCCTTTAATTATAGAGATCAACCTGTAAAGATCAATAAGGTTATCAAAAATATTAAAATGTTTTCTTAAAAAAAGTCGGGTGTCGGGGGCGAGTCCCCGCTCCAGCACCATCTTTTCTAAGGATTCCTCTTCTCCCCGGGGAGTCCTGCCACTCAAAAAAGATACATGGTGCCTCCTTTTATTTAGCATTAACGCTAAATTTAAGGCTGGTTCTGCCGGGCCGGTCCACTTCCAGTTGCTGAAAAGATGTAAGATATGCATAGATTTAATAAAAAGGAGGGTTTTCCAACTGCTTCTTTTTCCTTCCGATAGCTCTCCATAATTTTTTGTGGCCCTGAAATTAACAGGTTCAAGGATATTGCCCTTAGCGGGGATTGCCTGCCGTCCCTGACCCCGCACTTCCTGATATAACGCGGCTTCCATCCCCTTACCGTAATGCTATGGATTGGATGAAAACTTCACCCCGTAGGGGAGGGTATTTTTATTTCTTCCTATCTGAATAATTCTTTTATACCATCTTTTTCTCTGGGAAAAAAATGGGGTTTTCCGTGCATATTCCCGGAAAAATCTCAGCCGGTCGGGGACAGTGATGCAGTCAGCCACCGAGGCATTTATCTGGGCCAGATTATTTATCCTTTTTTTAACGGTCAAGTCCTCTTTAAAGGCTACCCGGTCTAAGTCCACGAAAACAAATTTCCAGTCGCCGTCACTCTTCTCTTCCACCAGAATATTATCAGATTTAAGGTCAGCATGGTAGATGCCTTTTTCGTGTATTTTCCTTATTTCCCGGGCAAGCCGGCTTAAAAACTCCTTCCTTTTTTTTCCAGGTGTGGCCGGCACCCCGCTAAAGGTTTTTAATACATAGCGATTCAGTCTCTTAGCCCGTGGAAGATATTCATTGATAAAAAAACTTTCTTTCCAAAACCACCCCCTTCGATTTTCAATTAATGCTATGGATTTGGGGGTAGGAATTTTCCGCACTAAAAGTCCATTGGCGGCAATCCACGATTTTCCGGCCCGCGAGCTTCTTGCCATGTTCCTGAGTGATGACGGAAACCCCCTGCAACTGTTTTTTTTGATGCAAAGCATTGATTCATCGTGCTCTTTTTTAAAATTCATCCAGAAAATCTGCGATTTTTTTGTCTCTAATATAATATTAGTATCAGGTGCTTTATTTGTTATAATCCGCTCTTCAATGAATCCCAGTTTTTCCTGGTGTTCCCTTCTCAGGTATATCCGTCGGCCTCTTTTATTAAATACCATAAAACCGCTGCTTGAGATCAGGCACCTTTTGGTCCTGCTCTTTTCGTGACGACATTGTAATTTCAAGGCTTTTTCTTCTATTTTTCTCACATATTCCTTATAATCGGGAAAAAATTTTCGTGATTTTTCTGCATATTCCCTAAAAAAGCGAAGGCAATCGATCCTTTTCAATGAAAGAGAATGGAGCAGTTTAGCCAGATCATAAATTCTCATTCCAGAAAATAGATATGGAAAAAATCTTGCCTTGTGGAGGTCAATGAAAAAAATATTAATTTCTCCCGAGCCATCTTTCTCTAAAAGAATATTTCCCCCGTGGAGATCGCGATAGAAGATTCCATGGTCATGAATTGAAGCAATTAAACCGGCCATTTTTTTTATAAGATCTCTTTTTAATAAAATTTTTTCCCGGGTAATTTTCCCCGAAAAAAAATTTTTATGAAAAAGACTTAAAGTCACTGCCGAAGGCATAGCCTCGGCAATAAAGCAACTGTCTTTTAAGACAAAAAATCTTCGTTCTTCGCCAAAAGCTAAGGGGGAAGGAACAGGAATCTTCTTTTCAACAAACTTGTTGATTGCCTGCCACTCAGATTTCGCCCGGGAAGAAAAAAATATATATTTTAAGGCATCCTTCCAGTTTCTCTGCTTATATCTCTTGAAAAATACCTTTTGGTCGCTATTATGATCCAGTGTTACAATAATCGAGACTCTTACATTATTTTCACCGATTACCCGGCACTCCGGATCATCTTTAAAAGAGCCGGCCCGGGCAATAATGGCTTCGGGATAAAAATCAATTCCCTCTTGAACCGTCCACTTCATTTTGTTGCCTCTGTTTTGTCTCCCATAACTTCGCATATTTTAAAAATACATAAAAGGAAGATATTATCGAAATAATAAATCCGGGCATCCCGTCCAACCACCCTTTTTTGATAATATAGGTTTCAATAAATTTTATGGGGGGGCGAAAAACAAGCTGACTGAGAGAAAATGATCCGCTCTCTTTTTCCATGATACCGGCAGTTATCCGGGAAAAATTATCCACGGTTTTTAATTGGTGGGAGATGTCCCGATACACATAGTGCCACAAATCTTCCTTCAGATATCCGGCGGTCCCTTTCAGCATAACTCGGTCATGGGGATTTTTACCGCCCCATTGGCCTTTCTTCTTCTTAAAAAGTCTTAATTTATAGTCAGGATACCACCCCCCATGGTTGATCCATCTACCCAGATAATAAGAGTGGCGGGGAAAATAGTAACCATCAATTGTGTTTCCTGAAAACTTCAATTCCCGCACAATCTCTTCGGTCAAGGAAGGAGAAAGTCTTTCGTCGGCATCAATGGCTAATATCCATTCATTGTTTGCCAAACCCAGGGCAAAATTTTTCTGTTCAATATGTCCGGGCCATGGCCTTTCATAAATCCTATCAGTATAGTTTCGACAGATATCGACGGTTTTATCTTGACTGAGAGAATCCACAACTATGATTTCATCCACCCATTTTACACTTTCCAGGCAACTCCGGATATTGTTTTCTTCATTAAAAGCAATAATGCAGACCGATATTTTTACTCCAGACACGGTTATTCCTCTTTAATATGCTATTGACATGACACTATTTCGGATGTCGTCATTCCCGCGCATCCGGGAATCCAGGTGCAGTTACCCCTGTTTATTTTGCTGATACCTATTTGTTTCTGGATGAACCACATAATCTATCCTAAGAATTGTCTGCGGATG
>DAOWNY010000084.1 GCA_030642325.1 Deltaproteobacteria bacterium | reverse complement strand
TGAAGGCGTATAGTATTTCTATGTAACTGAAGTCGTAACACCGCAGAAAGGGAAAAAGACAAGCAAGGTGCGTCATTTGATGCGTGACAGGGCACTAGCCTTTAGCGAATAGCTGTCAGCCAAAATGATCACAGGATATTTTGCTGTTACAAATTTTTCAAGACCCCGGGATAAGATTGCAGGGAGGATCTTGAATGAAAAGCAGAATTTGAAATCAATTTTACTGGAGAACTTTTTTATGGCAATAGTTTCCGGGAAAGAGGTTCAGGAGATGTTTTCTGCCGGAGCCGGGAAGTATGATCTGGTTAACCGGGTAATCAGTTTTCGTCGGGATGTTTATTGGCGGAGAGTTGCTGTTAGTCGAGCCGGGATATCACCAGACAGCCTGATTTTAGATTTAGCCACCGGGACAGGCGATGTGGCCATTGAAGTTGCCAAAAGAACCCCGGATGATGTTAAAATTATTGGGGTTGATTTTTGCAGCGAGATGATTGAGCTGGCAATTAAAAAAGTAGGGGAACAGAAACTCAATGATAGAATCTCCTTTCAACAAGGAAAGGCAGAAGACTTACCTTTTTCGGACGGTACCTTTGACAGGGTAATTGTTGCCTTTGGAGTTCGAAATTTTTCGGACATTTATCGGGGAATCAAAGAAATTTACCGTGTATTGAAGGACGATGGAATGGTAATTATTTTAGAGTTTACCCTGCCTGAGACAGGATTTTTTTCTCGCTTCTCCTGGTTTTATATTAAGAATATTCTCCCCCGCATTGGCAGCATGATTTCCGGCTGGAAAAGCGGATATCTATACCTTACCAATTCCATCCACCAGTTTTCCAAACCGGAAGAACTTAAAGCGATCATGGATAATTCCGGTTTTGTGGAAGTTAAGTATACAACTTTAACCTTTGGGGTAGCGGCTATCCATTGGGGAGTAAAAAGAGAAGGGAAAAACTGAGATGGGCATGGTTTCATCCCTGCTGCTGCTGAATAAATAGTATTTACGATTCACTCTCGTCGCATCAAAATTTTCCAATTATTGTAAAAGGTGCCGACCATCTTTTTTGTTGTAAATATGATAAGCGGCAAGCTGCTGCCATGGGTTTATCCAGCCTTTTTACAAATGATATACTGTGTGCATTTAATGACGGAACGTGGAATAGTTTTTTCCTTAAACTGAGTAAAGAATATGGCGATGGTGGTTTGTGGGTCGTTATCTATATGTATTGCCTGTAAAATTCACAATAATATTCTTGACTTTTCAGGCAAAGATGCGTTAGTTAATTTAGCAATCTTATAAGTAATATACTTGAAAGGAGATTTTATGGACAATTTCGATACCGATAAACTTAGAAACATAGCATTGATCGGACATAGTGGAACAGGTAAAACCTCTCTGGCAGAGGCAATTTTATTTGACACAAAAAGAACCGACCGATTGGGCAGAGTGGACAACGGCTCATCGGTAATGGATTTCGAACCCGAGGAAATAAAAAGGAAAATTACCGTAACCTCCTCCATTAATTACTTTAAGCATAATAAATGCAAAGTTAATCTGATTGATACCCCGGGTGATTTAAATTTTTATTCCGACGCATTCACTTGCCTTCAGGTGGTAGAGGGTGCCTTGCTGGTCATTGATGCCACCGATGAAATAAAAATTCAGTCGGAAAAACTGTGGCAGTTTGCCGGGCAACTATCTATCCCCAAAATGATTTTTATAAACAAGATAGACCGAGAAAGATCCGATTTTTTTAAGACTGTTGAAGAAGTTAATAATACTTTAAACATCAAGGCAACCATAATTCAGTTACCGGTGGGAAAAGAAGATTCATTTCGAGGGGTTTGCGACCTCATTCAAAAGAAGGTATTTATTTACGAAAAAGATGGAAGCGGAAAATTCTCCGAGGAGGAAATTCCAGAGGAGATGGAGGAAGAAGTATCTAAATACCGGGAGCAAATGGTGGAAGATATTGCCGAAGTAGATGATGCTCTTTTAGAGAAGTATTTGGACGGGGAAGAACTCAGTGGGGAGGAGATAAGGGCAACTCTTATCAAGGGTTTAAAATCCGGAGCTCTGACACCTGTATTATGCGGGTCAGCCATTCTTGATATTGGTGTGGCCCAATTGATCGAACTGATTGTCGAAGGGATGCCTTCTCCTGGAGAGAGAGATACCGCAAAAGGCATCAACCCTGAAGGGGAGGGGGTTGACAAAATAATTCCAAAGCCCGATGCTCCTTTTGCCGCACTGGTTTTTAAGACCGTTGCTGACCCTTTTGCCGGGAAATTGAGTCTGTTGAGAGTTTTATCAGGCACCATTGAAACCAACTCAAGCGTTGTTTATAATTCCAATAAAGAATGCAAGGAAAAAATTGGTCAGATTCTTATGATGGAAGGTAAAAAACAGCAGATGATCGATGCGGTGGGTCCGGGTGATATTGCTTCTGTTGCCAAATTAAAAGAGACCGTGGCGGGGGATACCTTAAGGGCAGAGGATAACCCGGTAGTTTTTCGACCCAGAGAACCTCTGCCCCCCATGATTTCCTATGCACTTGAGCCTAAAGTTGAAGGGAGTGAGGATAAGATTTTCAGCTCTTTTAGCCGACTCATCGAGGAAGATCCGACCCTTCAATTGAGGAGAGATCAGAGGACCGGCGAAATTATCCTTTCAGGAGTAGGCCAAATCCATCTGGAAGTTGCCTGCGAGAAACTGAATCGCAAGTTTGGGGTGGGGGTAAATCTTAAACCCCTCAAAGTTCCCTATCGGGAAACAATTAAACGAACCGTAGAGAGGGTAATCTATCGGCACAAGAAACAATCCGGCGGTCGGGGACAATTCGCTGAAGTTCATTTCGATGTTTCTCCTCTGAAGAGGGATGCCGGTTTCGAATTCAGAGAAGAGCTGGTTGGCATGAATGTACCGCGTTCTTTTGTTCCGGCAGTAGAAAAAGGACTGCATGAAGCTCTGCAAGGTGGAATCCTGGCCGGCAATCCAGTGGTTGATTTGAGTGTCCGTTTTTATGACGGCAAGTCCCATGACGTGGATTCCTCTGAAATTGCTTTTAAAATTGCCGCAATAATGTGCTTTAAGAAGGCCGTGCAGGAGGCGAGCCCTATTCTTCTGGAGCCGTTGATGAAGATGGAAATCACCGTACCCGATGAAGCGATGGGTGATGTGATCGGGGATTTAAACAGCCGCAGGGGTAAGGTTATAGGGATGGAGAGTCAGAAAAAGTACCAAATTATCAAGGCGGAAGCCCCCATGGCGGAAATTTTGCTTTATGCCCTTGACTTAAATAGTATGACAGGGGGCCGGGGTACCTTCGTGGCGGAGCACTCTCATTATGAAGAAGTTCCATCTCATCTAAGCGCAAAAATAATCGAGGCGGCCAAGGAAGAGGATAAGTAATAAAAAAATATCTCGAAAACTTCGGGTATTATTTTAGTGGAGCCGGTTACTTTTTTTGGATAACTTGTCAGGAAGTTGAAATATGATAACCGTGGGAATTCTTACTATAAGTGATCGGGGGCATCGCGGTGATCGTGTGGATTTAAGCGGCAGAGAAATTGAAGCCCTCATTAAAAAAATTGACGGCCGGGTAGAGGCTTATGAAATTATCCCGGATGAGAAAGAGATTATTGTAAGAAAGCTGATCGAATATTCTGAAGATAAAGGACTGGCTCTGATTGTTACCACGGGTGGGACAGGAGTTTCCCCCAGGGATGTAACCCCGGAAGCCACCCTGGCTGTGATTGAAAAGGAAATTCCGGGAATGGCGGAGGCGATGAGAAGAGAAAGTGCAAAAAAGACACCCCATGGAATGATTTCCCGGGCGGTAACCGGCATTCGAAAAAGTACTCTTATTATCAATCTTCCCGGTAGTCCCAAGGCGGTCCGGGAAAATCTGTCGGTAATTCTGCCGGCTCTTCCTCATGCCATAGATAAGATCAATGGTGATCCATCGGAGTGTGCGGGAGAATGATGTTATGGACCCACAGGCAGCAGAAAATGAAATCGGAAAACTTAAGAAGGAGATAAATTACCACAATCATCGCTATTATGTCCTTGATGATCCGGAGATTTCCGATGCCGGATATGACCGGCTTTTTCGAAGACTGGAAGAGATCGAAGGTAGATTCCCCGATTTAATTACCACTGATTCCCCCACCCAACGGGTGGGGGCACCCCCCCTTACAAAGTTCGAGCCGGCTACTCATACCATTCCCATGTTAAGTTTATCCAATGCCTTTGATGAAAAAGATGTGGTGGAGTTTGATCGGAGAATAAAGAAATTTCTTCGCAGGGAAAATGAGATTTTATATGCGGTTGAACCTAAGCTTGACGGGGTAGCGGTGGAACTGGTTTATTCAGACGGAATATTTTTAGTGGGATCAACCCGTGGGGACGGCATTACCGGAGAAAACATCACTCAGAATCTTAAGACGATTAAATCGATTCCCTTAACTTTGATCAGAAGGGAGGGGATGGGGATGCCATCCCGTTTAGCAGTGAGGGGAGAGGTGTGCCTGGGAGTCTCGGCATTTAAAAAACTCAACCGAAAGAGAATTGAAGAGGGGGAACCGCCTTTTGCCAATCCTCGCAATGCTGCGGCCGGATCGCTTCGTCAATTGGATTCGAATGTCACCGCAAAAAGACCGCTGGATTGTCTTTGCTATGGGATAGGTGATGTTCTAGGGGTTAATTTTACTACCCATCAGGAAATTCTTCATATGCTTTCCTGCTGGGGATTTAAGGTCACCCGGCATGTTCGGTCTTGTAGTGGCACGAAAGAGATAATTGATTATTATCGCCATATTATGACAATTCGAGAAGAACTCCCCTACGAGATTGATGGGTTAGTAATTAAAGTTGATGATCGTATTTTACAGGAAAGACTGGGAGAAATATCCCGAAGCCCCCGCTGGGCAATGGCTTATAAATTTCCTGCCACCCAGGAGACGACAAAAATTAAAGATATTATTGTTCAGGTGGGAAGGACCGGCGCTCTTACCCCGGTTGCTATCATGGAACCGGTTATTGTTGGAGGGGCGGAGGTTGGCAGGGCCTCTTTGCACAATCAGGATGAGATCGATAAAAAAGACATCCGGATTGGAGATACGGTTGTAATCCAACGGGCCGGGGACGTAATCCCCGAGGTGGTTAAGGTAATAATATCCAAAAGAGACGGCCGGGAAAAGAAGTTTAGGATTTCCCAATGTCCTGTATGTAAAACCAGGGCGCAAAGATTGGAAGGTGAAGCGGTTCACCGTTGTCTGAGGCTGTCATGCCCGGCCAAATTGAAGGAGAGCATAAAACATTTTGTCTCCAAAAGGGCAATGGACATCGATGGACTGGGGGATAAAATCGTCAATCAGTTGGTGGATACGAAGCTTGTAAAGGATATAGCTGATTTATATAGTTTAACGAGAGAAGATCTGGAAGGCCTGGAAAGGTTGGCGGAAAAATCAGCGGGCAATATCCTGGCGGCTATACGAAACAGCAAAAATACTTCCTTATCGCGGTTGATATATGCGCTGGGAATAAGGCACGTGGGGGATCATTTGGCAAAGTTGCTTGCCGAACGATATCATGATTTAAAAAAGCTTGGGGAAGCAACCAGGGAGGATATGGAAGAGATATACGAGATCGGTCCTCAGGTAGCAAGCAGCGTTGCCGAATTTTTTAGCCAGGAGGCAAATCAGAGAGTGATCGACAAACTGCTATCGAGCGGTATAATTTTTTGTCCGCAGGAAAAAACAGACGATCGGGAATTTAAGGGAAAAAACTTTCTCTTTACCGGGACATTAAGTTCCTTTAGCCGGGATGAGGCAAAAAGAGAAGTGGAAAAACGGGGGGGGAGAGTTACATCTTCTCTCAGCAGCAAGACCGGTTTTCTAGTCGCCGGAGGGGGGCCTGGATCCAAACTTGCTAAAGCACAATCGCTCGGAATAAATATTTTAAAGGAGCAGGAGTTCATAGATCTTCTTCGGATGGAAACAGGTGATGGCAAAAATTAGAATGCATGTAACGGTTGAAGGAAAAGTGCAGGGGGTATTCTTCCGGCATGAAACCAGGAGGCAGGCCATAAAATCGGACGTTACCGGGTGGGTAAAAAATCTTTATGACGGAAGGGTAGAGGCGGTCTTTGAGGGTGAAGAAGAAGATGTGGAAGAGGTGGTTGCATGGTGTTTATCGGGACCCCCGGGAGCACGGGTAGCGAATGTGGAAACAAAAGATGAAGATTACCGGGGGGAGTTCGAAGAATTTATTGTTAATTATTAATGACCATTTAAGTTCGCTTAAGCAACTTTGAACTCCCCAACCGACTTCAGGTATAATCAAAATAATCAAACAGTCGCGCTGACCACTTGTTCAGGTGTAAGTGATGAGTTCCGGCATTTTGCAATATCCGGGTGATCAATCACAGTTAATCACTGCCTTTAAATTTATGCGCTAATGATATTCGAATAAAACAGTAATGATGCGCTTTTTAACCTCTAAATCCTTCGCCTTTAAGCTCACCTCACAAATACGGTTTTGATGTTGACGAATTCTTTGATGCCGTAATGGGATAATTCACGACCATAGCCACTCTCCTTTAGACCTCCGAAGGGCAGTCTGGGATCTGACTTGACCAGGGCATTAACAAAACAACAACCCGCGTTGATTTTTTGAGCGGCTATTTTTTCTCCCCTTGCTGCGTCTTCGGTAAAAATGGCTGCGCCCAGACCGAATTCGGAATCATTCGCAACCCTGATCGCTTCATCTTCATCTTTTACAGAGATAATAGCCGCCACAGGCCCGAATAATTCCTGGTGGTAAGCGGGCATCCCTTTTCCGACATTGCCGAGAACGGTGGGAGGGTAAAAAAAACCCTTTCCATCGGGGATTCGGCCGCCAAGGAGGCAGTTTGCCCCCTGCTCTATACTTTTCAGCACTTGCTGGTGAAGTTGATCCCTCAAGTCCAGCCGGGCCAAAGGCCCAATAGTGGTATTTTCCTCAAGGGGATTACCAATTTTTACAGATTCCATTCGTTTTACCATGAGCTTTTCAAATTGTTCCCGCCGGGATTCAACAACAATAAATCGCTTGGCGGCGATGCAGCTCTGACCGGAGTTGATAAGCCTGCTTTCGGCACATACCGTCGCTGCCGTTTCGAGGTCGGCGTCTTGTAAAACCAAGTAAGGATCACTGCCCCCGAGCTCAAGAACAGTTTTTTTGATCATTTCACCCGCCTTTTTGGCAACTGCCCTGCCTGCTTCCGTGCTCCCGGTAAGAGTAATCCCTTTGACCAGCGGATTTTCGATGATTGACTCCACCTGGCTGCTTAAAACCAGCAATGTCGTGAATATATTTGGGGCAAAACCGGCCTGACGAAATATTTCTTCAATGGCCAAGGCACAACCCGGGACGTTAGAGGAGTGTTTTAATATTATGGTATTGCCTGCCATGAGGCTGGGAGCAGCAAATCGGAAAACCTGCCAGAAAGGGAAATTCCATGGCATGACGGCAAGGACAACCCCCAAAGGTTGAAAGGTGACAAAGCTCTTGCCGGCATCCGT
>DAOWNY010000220.1 GCA_030642325.1 Deltaproteobacteria bacterium | reverse complement strand
TGCCATCCGGAATCACTAAGTTTTCTTAAAATATCCAGTTGGATCTGCAGCCTTTTAGTATCCGCCTTAAGCAGTGGGTCATCCAGAATAAAAAAACCCTTATTACCCTTCAGCAGTTTTTCACCAAGGGCAAGCCGGATGGAAAGATATAGCTGATCATAGGCGCCGCCGGATAATTTTTCGGCAGGCAATACGATCCCGTCTCGTCCAATCACTTCGATTTGCCCGGGGCCCCGGCGAAAGTTAACCGTCCGGTATCGTCCTTTGGTCATATCGGAAAAAAGGTGGGAAATCGGACTGGTTTTACCGAAAAGACTAGAAACTTTTTTTTCTTCTTCCCCGGCAATTTCTTCAAAAATTTTCATAACTTTCAGCACATTATCCCTCTTTTTTTCTATTGTTGACACAAAGATATCGAGCCTGTTTCCGGCCGCCTTCAGATCCACCGAGGTCAGACAGTGGAAATAGTCGTCAAAGGGCCGAAGGATTTCGTTTGTCCTTCTTTCTATATCCCCAAGTTTTTCCCGCAAACCGAACATTTTTTCTTTTATTTCCCGTTTTTGAGCAGCCAGCGATTCCTTCACCTTTTTTAAATTGAGTAACGCCATTTCGCTGTATGTTATTTCCTGAGCCTTATTCCGGTATTCCTTCAGTTGGAAAAGTTTTTTATCCCAATGGGGAAGATTGATCGCCAATTCTTTATCAGGAAAACCAAAACGGCTTTTTAATACCCCCTCTTCCTGACCTTTACGAAGTTGCCAGTCCTCTTTTGAGCGAAGTTTTTCGGTATATGCTGCCGGATTATCTTCTCCCGACTTATTTTTTAATGCTTCAATCTTATTTTTAAACTCCCGGATGTTATCTGCAAGGGCTGTAATCACCCCGCCATTTAATTTATCAATGTTTGCAGCTAACAGGGAAATTTTTTTATCAATCTCTTTAAGCTCTTCTTCCCTTTCGGAATAATAACCATGGAATTTGTCAATATCGGCAAGAATTTCTTCCATCCCTTTGCCCTGAAGCCCTAATTTGCCTGCGCCGAAGCTAATCCTTTCCATAATTGATTTAAGTTTTGAATCTTTCTTAATTAAAAGATAGTTGAAAAATCCTGAAATGATGATAATGGCTGCAAAAAGGAGAGAGCAGAAGATAAACAGGGGAGACGGGCGGATCATAAAACCGGTCATGGATATTGCCATGAGAAGCGAGGAGATTGGCAGGGCGGTATGGAG
The DNA here is from genome assembly GCA_030642325.1 of Deltaproteobacteria bacterium. Lineage (GTDB taxonomy): Bacteria > Desulfobacterota > DAOWNY01 > DAOWNY01 > DAOWNY01 > DAOWNY01. The sequence continues at coordinate 2,313 of DAOWNY010000220.1, read as the reverse complement.
GAATTTATTTTTTCCTTTTTGAAACGCCAAATCTTCCCTTGTTTTTTGATAAATCTTGATTTCCGGTCTTATCTCTTCGTCGATCTCTCTTTTTTTCATTGCAAAGATCTTAAAATTTTTCTCCTTTTCCGTGAATTCCTGTTTTAACTGCCGGTAATCTTGTTTCTGGTTTGCGAGGGTCTCGTTTACGATTTTTTCTTCTTTCGTTAATCGTTTGAGGTCACGTTCGCTTTCATGCCAGCGCCCCTGATCCTCCGGATTGTATGAAGCAAGCTTTTCCAGATGTAAAATGGCGGTTTTCAGGCTTGCCAATGCCTTGTCAGCCCTTTCAAACTCTTCTCTTTTCCTGGCCAGATCAAGATTTTCAATCTTTTTTATTACCTCTTCCATCCGGCCGGTAATTTTGGCGATCTTATCTTCAAGCCGGTCAAGACCTTCATCTTCAATCTCTTTTTCCATCCCGGCAATATCTTCAATCAGGTCGCGGGCGTTTGATAGACGGGACTTTACCTTGCGGCAGGCTTCACTGTCGGAAAGCGAGGCATCGCTGTCCGCCCGGGTCAATGCCCCCAGATCCCGTAATTTTTCCAGTATGGAAGAGATCTCTTTTGTCCTGAGCCCGGTAAGACGATTGGTTATCTCCCGGTAAAAATCGCCTTTTTCGGAAGAAACAGAAAGGTCGCTGTCTCTAATGATAAATATATTGCTCCATTCACGGGAACAAAGACCGGTAATTTTCCCAATATCCCCTTCACCCGGGAGCTTTATTTCTCGACCTTCATTGTCTTCAATCAACAAGTATCCTTCGGGAAAATTCTCCTCCACACGGTTCAAGTTTCCGAAGACCTTCCGATCCTTTTTTTTATGGAACATAAGCTTCACCAGTCCGTCGATCAAAAGGGTCTTACCTTCTTCGTTATTCCCGAAAAAAAGAGAGAAGTTATCCGGTATGACAACGCCGGTATCAGAAAGGGGACCGTACCTCCTCATTGAAAACTCTTTGATCCTCACAGCCCTGCCTCCATAATGGCTTTTATGGCGATATCACGAAGCAATGCTGATTTTTCACTCATGTAACCTGCGCCGTCAAGTTTTTGCATAAAAAGCTTAAAAAGATCATCTTCCATGATTTTTTGGATGTCTTTTAATTCAAAAACAGGACTATCCTGACAACGTTCCATAGTAAATTCCCGAATTTTTGCGATCAGATCCCTCTCCCCCATCCCCAGTTTTTTACCGTTGATATATCCCTTAACAGTCAAAAATACCTTTGCCTGGGGATGTAGCTTTTCCATCTTCCCTGAAACCAGTTTGAGTGGATCGCAAGTAGTGGTAAACGGGTCCAATGTTACCACCACTTCTTCGAAATGGGGAGTGTCTAATGGATACTCCCGGGGCGGCATTCCCGTTTCAAAGAGGTTGATTTTCCTTCGGCCCAATTCTTTTCTGGTTATGGAAACCGGGGAACCGGGGTAAACAAAGTATCCGCCCCCCTCTGTTAAGCGTTTTATCTCAAAATCAGCATGAAAATGTCCTGCCAGCAGGTAATCAATCTTCAGTTCTTTGAAATAAGATAGTTTAACCGGCATGTATCTTCCTTCTTCCTCCCCACCAAATCCCCCTGTGGAGAAGAAAGCATCGAGCAGTTCCCCGTGATAGAGCAGGATATTTTGTTTACAGTCATCTATGAAAATTTTTTTCAATGACCGGATATTATTGAGGATTTCTCCTTTTTCAAGCGGTTTGTAAGGGAGAGCTGCAACCCTTACCTCTTCATCTTCAAAAAGGGGAGACTCGTTCATCATAATTACATCTTCGCCAAAATAATTACCCGGCCGGTAAGAGTCCCGATCATGATTTCCGGGAATAATCAGGATCTTGAATCCGCAGCCGGAAAAAAGCTTGCGAATGTTGATGCGAAGCCGGTCGGCAAAAAGTCCTTTATCAAACAGATCTCCGCATATTACAAAAAGGCTGATATTTTCTTTAACGCCGATCGCAATAAGCTCCCGTAATGTCTGCCACCGTTCGTCACCTTCCGTTTTTAAATGCAAATCTGCAGTATGAAGGATTCTCATTTTTTGCTGTTCCCTGTTCTTTTTTTCGTTTGTTGTTTAATTATAGCTTAAAATGCTGTAACTGTTAACGGTTCTCAGTTTACCGTTCACGGTTTTTATTCACTGAAATGAATTTTATAACGATGCACAGGCATGTTTGATGTTGACTCCAATTTTGGAATTAGTTCTTCTAAATTGCTCAAGGCTTCTAAATTTTTAAAACAAGCACCCATAATCTCCTTTTTCCTTCTGTTTT
>DAOWNY010000055.1 GCA_030642325.1 Deltaproteobacteria bacterium | reverse complement strand
GACAATGTTGCCATGACGGTGGAATTGATTACCCCCATAGCCATAGAAAAGGAGTCTCGTTTTGCCATCCGGGAGGGTGGAAGAACAGTGGGCGCCGGCGTGGTCAGTGAAGTGATTGAGTGAGTGGGGTTGGTACAAGGCTAAAGAAGAGAAGTCATGTGATTAACGAGATTGAGGAGAGTGGTGAGTAATGGACCAAAAGATAAGAATTAGGCTTAAGGCCTATGATCATAGGCTGTTAGATCAGTCAACGCGGGAAATTGTTGATACGGCAAAAAAGACAGGGGCGAGGGTGGTAGGACCCATTCCATTGCCCACCATGATTGAAAAATATTGTGTTCTTCGCTCACCTCATGTGGATAAAAAATCGAGAGAGCAGTTTGAGATGAGAACCCATAAAAGGCTTTTGGATATTTTGGAGCCTACCCAGCAGACTGTTGATGCCTTAATGAAGCTTGATTTATCAGCAGGAATTGATGTTGAAATAAAGCTTTAATATTAATTAATATTGCCGACATTTTTCTAGCTGTGGTGGAAAGATTGGGTAATTATTACAAACCAGCTTAGACTAGGTAAGAAACGATGAAAACGGGGATTATAGGAAGAAAATTGGGAATGACTCAGATTTATTCTGAAGATGGAAAGGCTTTGGACGTGACCGTAGTCGAGGCGGGTCCTTGTCCTATTATTCAAAAAAAGACTAAACAGCATGATGGGTATGATGCCATTCAACTGGGCTTTATGCTGAAAAAGGAGAAAAAAGTTTCATCCCCGCTGAAAGGTCATTTTTTAAAAACAAACAAGAACTGTTATTCATATTTACGAGAGATCCGGCTTGATGATACCGGTGAATATGAGGTGGGTCAAGAGATTACCGTTGAAGCTTTTAATGTGGGAAATCTGGTTAATGTCACCGGAACTTCAAAGGGAAGAGGTTTTGCCGGAGTAATAAAAAGATGGGGGTTCCATGGGGGACCAAAAACCCATGGTTCGCGTTTTCACCGCGCACCTGGTTCCATTGGTGCCAGTGCCTATCCCGCAAAGACGTTTAAAGGTACGAAGTTACCCGGCCATATGGGAGTGCAAAGAGTTACAGTAAAAAATATTCAAATTGCCAGTGTTAGGCTGGATAAAAATCTTTTGCTGCTTAATGGGGCAATTCCCGGCAAGAACGGTGGGTTGGTGGTAATCCGGAAGATACAGTAGTGTCGTGTCATCTTTAAAATGCCCTAAAAAACGTGTAAATTCCTTCCGAAGACTATGCCCGGAAGAGGTGACCCATGCGACACATTTTACGCATGACATGACAGTAGCTATTATTATAGTATATTAAAACCAAGAGACAAAAAATGCCGACAATTGATATATATAATGCAAACAAGGATAAGGTGACTGAGGTTAATATCAGTGAGCAGATATTTAATGCGGAAATCAAGGAAAGCTTGCTTCACGAAGCTGTGGTTGCTCAGTTAGCCAACAAAAGGGAGGGAACCGCTTCAACCAAAAACAGGGCCAAGGTTAGGGGTGGAGGGGTTAAACCGTGGCGACAGAAAGGAACTGGAAGAGCCCGTGCCGGGTCCATTAGGTCCCCCATCTGGGTTGGAGGGGGATGTATTTTTGGTCCGACTCCACGGAGTTATCGTATTTCATTTCCAAAAAAGAAAAGACGGGTTGCCCTTAAATCAGCCTTGACATTGAAGCTGAAAGAGGGTAAAACAATATTTCTTGATAAAATTGAACTTGAAGAGATACGGACCAAGACATTTGTTTCATTGCTTAATAAACTTGATTTAACGGATGTACTTATTGTGATTGGTGAAAATAATTTAAATCTGGAAAAATCGGCGATGAATGTAAGAAAAGTGAAGATTTTGAAACCGGAAGGATTGAATGTCTTTGATATTTTAAAGTATGACAAACTGTTAATTACTGAATCGGCGATTAATGGCATTGAAAAGGTTTTGCTATCATGAATAATTTGGAAATGTATAAAGTAATTATGAGACCGCTAATTACAGAAAAGAGCACCCTCCAGAAAGACAATAAAAACCAACTTACCTTTGAGGTGGACAAAAAGGTAAATAAGATTGAGATTGGTATCGCGGTGGAAAAACTTTTTAATGTTAAGGTTCTAAATGTTAACACCATTAACATGGTAGGGAAAAAAAAGCGGCAGGGAAAAAATTTAGGAAAAAAAAGAGATTGGAAAAAGGCGATAGTAACCCTAAAAGAGGGTGATCATATAGATTTTTTTGAAGGTGTTTAAGGCCATAATATACCCCCGGATGGAGATCAAGGGGATGTTTGCATGATAAATTAGTTAATAATAGCAGTAACACCTTTAAATATCCGGAAGATATATAAAAGGTGTATCATAAAGGGAGGTTTTGGTGGCAGTCAAGAAGTATAAACCAACTTCACCGGGGAGAAGGTTTCAATCTGTTTCGACCTTTGAGGAAGTTACTACCTCTACACCCGAAAGAAGTTTAATTGTACCTTTAAAAAAGACCGGTGGGAGAAATTGCTACGGGAGAATTACCAGTCGCCATATCGGTGGGGGTCACAAAAGAAGATACCGATCCATCGATTTCAAGCGAGACAAGCTAGATATCCCCGCGGTTGTTAAAGAAATAGAGTATGATCCTAATAGATCCGCCCGTATAGCCCTTTTGAGTTATTTAGATGGAGAGAAGAGATATATAATAGCTCCGGAAAGAGTTCGGGTTGGGGATAGACTCATGAGCGGAGAAACGGCGGAATTAAAGCCCGGCAATGCCCTTTCTCTCAAGAAAATACCCTTGGGGACCATGGTTCATAGCGTTGAATTGAATCTGGGAAAAGGTGCGCAGATGATCAGAAGCGCTGGAACGTTTGGTCAGGTTATGGCGAAGGAGGGTAGTTACGTTCAAGTTCGGCTTCCCTCTGGTGAAGTGCGGAAGATTTATCAGGAATGTAGAGCTACTATTGGTCAAATCGGTAACATAACCCATGAAAATGTTGTCATTGGCAAAGCAGGGAGGAGTCGCTGGCTCGGCAGGCGGCCAAAGGTGAGAGGGGTGGCAATGAATCCGGTAGATCATCCCCTGGGAGGGGGAGAGGGTAAATCTTCAGGCGGCAGACATCCGGTAACTCCTTGGGGGGTTTCCACCAAGGGGCACAAGACAAGAAGTAAGAAAAAAGACAGCAACAAGTATATTGTGATAAAAAGAGGTAGTTCCCGTAAATAGAACAAAGATAAAAAAAGAGGATAAAGGTGGCACGTTCAATAAAAAAAGGGCCTTACATTCAAGATTGTTTGATGGCAAAACTTAAGAAGGCAAAAGAAAGCGGCAGCAAGAAGGTTATTAAAACATGGTCACGCAGATCAACCATTATACCTGATGCGGTGGGCCTTACCTTTGCAGTTCATAACGGTAAGAAGTTTGTTCCGGTATTTGTAACTGAAAATATGGTAGGGCATAAATTAGGTGAATTTTCTCCCACAAGGACTTTTTACAGCCATGCAGGGGACAGAAAGACCAGCTTAAAGACTACAAAGTAGCAAAAGGTATGGGGGGGATATTTAATGATGGGAGCTAAGGCAAGTGTGCGGCATGTACGTTTATCACCACAAAAAGTAAGATTGGTGATTGATCTGATAAGGGGACAGAGAGTAGATAGGGCATTAAGCATTTTAGCATTTAGCCAAAAAAAATCGGCGGAGGTTATTACAAAATTAGTAAAATCCGCCCTGGCAAATGCAAGCCAGGATAGCGGGGTAGATGTAGATACCTTGAGAATACAAAAAGCCTACGTTGACCAGGGGCCGACTATGAAGAGATCCAGGCCAAGGGCAAGAGGCAGGGCAAGCCGAATCAGGAAGAGATCAAGTCACATTACAGTGGTATTAGAAGAGAGCTAATAGGAGGCGATGAATTGGGTCAAAAGGTCCATCCCATAGGTTTCAGGCTGGGGGGTATCAGAAGTTGGGATTCCAAATGGTACGCTGAGAAGGAATTTTCCCAGTTTCTTTTTGAAGATATTCAAGTACGAAAATTTTTAAAAAAGAAGCTTTCGCGGGCAGCAGTTTCTAAAATCGAGATCGAGCGGGCGAGCAGAAAAGTGAGATTAAATATTTACACTGCTCGACCAGGGTTGGTTATTGGGAGGAAGGGGACCGAAATTGACTCATTAGAGGAAAATATACGGAAGCTAACCGGTAAAGAAATTATTATCAATATCCATGAAATTCGTAAGCCGGAGTTAGATGCTCGGTTAGTAGCCCAAAATGTTGCTTCGCAAATTGAAAAAAGAGTGGCATTTCGTAGGGCAATGAAAAAAAGTGTTGCTTCTGCGCTGAGATTTGGAGCGGAAGGGATAAAGATTTCATTGTCAGGTAGACTTGGTGGTGCGGAAATGTCGAGAAGGGAGTGGTATCGAGAAGGGAGAGTCCCACTCCATACCTTAAGGGCGGATATTGATTATGGTTTTGAGGAAGCAGCTACAGTCTACGGGATAATTGGTGTAAAGGTGTGGATTTTTAAAGGGGAAGTATTTTCTTCGAACGAGAAGGATGCAGAAAAAAAGATAGATCGGAAATAATATTATGTTGATGCCCAAGAAAGTAAAATACAGGAAGCAGCAAAAGGGTAGGATGCGAGGATTGGCCATACGGGGCAGTGATATTAGTTTTGGCGATTTTGCCTTGCAATCGCAAGAATGTGGAAAGATAACTTCTCGTCAAATAGAAGCGGCACGAGTTGCCATGACACGTTATATTAAAAAGGGCGGAAGAGTTTGGATTAGAATTTTTCCTCACAAGCCGATCACGGCAAGGCCGGCGGAAACCCGGATGGGAAAAGGGAAGGGTGACTTATCCCATTGGGTTGCAGTGGTAAAGCCCGGCAGGATTCTCTATGAGATGGGGGGGGTGCCACTAAATATTGCCAAGGAGGCTTTTCGGTTAGCATCCCATAAACTGTCCGTTTCTACTAAGTTTGTTTTTCGGGAGGATCTGGATGAAGGCTAAGGAACTTAGAGAATTGGGTGAAGATGAGTTGTTGCAAAAAAATAAGGATTTATTGGAAGAGTTATTTAACTTAAGGTTTCAGCATGGAACAGGGCAATTGGAAAATACCATGCGGATACCCAAGGTAAAAATAGAAATAGCAAGGACAAAAACAATTCTTTTGGAAAAACGGATGCAAGGGTAAATACTTCGGGAAGGGAAATTATGGCAGCGGAAAGGGGAAAAAGAAAAATTAATGTGGGCATTGTGATTTCCAATAAGATGGACAAAACCGCAGTGGTTAGGGTGGAAAGGGTAGCCTTGCAGCCAATGTATAAAAAATACATAAAAAAAAGAACAAATATAAAGATACATGACGCAGAGAACGTTTGCAAGGTGGGAGATAAAGTAATGATCTCGGAAACACGGCCATTAAGCAAAGAGAAGCGATGGCGATTGAGGGAAGTAATTCAAAAAGCGGTTTGATAACTTCAATTTAATAAGAATAAGATCCGATGAAAGTATACTCATGATTCAAAAAGAGACAATTTTAAGCGTAGCAGACAACTCCGGTGCTAAAAAGATATACTGCATTGAAGTCCTTGGGGGTACAAGGAGAAGATATGCTACTGTTGGAGATGTTATAGTGGCTTCCGTTAAGGAAGCAATTCCAAATTCCAAGGTTAAAAAAGGGGATGTGGTTAGGGCGGTGGTAGTTAGGTCGGCCAAGGAAGTGGGAAGAATTGATGGTTCCTATATCAGGTTCGATGATAATTCAGCTGTACTTATTAATCTCCAGATGGAACCGATCGGAACAAGAATATTGGGTCCAGTTGCCAGGGAATTGAGAGCAAAAAAATTTATGAAGATAGTTTCTCTCGCTCCAGAGGTTTTATAGGGATAGAATAATTTTGCGCAAGGAGGGTTGATGTTAACCCAGAATATTAAGAAAGGTGACACGGTTAAGGTAATCGCCGGAAAAGAGATTAATAAAACCGGTAAGGTATTAAGAGTTGATCGTGAGAAGAATAGGGTGATTGTCGAGAAGGTAAATTTTATCAAAAGACATGCAAAGCAGAGTGCCCAGAATAAACAAGGGGGGATCATTGAGAGGGAAGGAAGCCTTCATGCCTCGAACTTGATGCTCATATGCGATAAGTGTAATACTCCCACTAGAATCAACAAAAAAATACTGGATGACGGAAAAAAAGTCCGAATCTGTAAAAAGTGCAAAGAGATATTGGGTAAACAATAAATAATATTTTCAATTTTGTGGAAGGAACTTTAGATGCCCCGATTATCTACAATCTACCGGGATGATGTAGTTGAAGCTCTGATGAAAGAGTTTGAATACGATAATGTTATGCAGGTGCCCAAATTAGAGAAGATAGTTATCAATATGGGCTTGGGGGAAGCTATTCAAAATATAAAGGTACTGGACTTTGCTGTAAATGACATCTCAACAATATGTGGGCAAAAGCCGGTTATCACGCGGGCAAGAAGGTCGATTGCAGCCTTTAAACTTCGTGAGAATGTGGCGATTGGTTGTATGGTAACTTTAAGAAGAGATCGTATGTATGAATTTTTAGATCGACTTGTTAATGTGGCTTTGCCGCGGGTTAGAGATTTTCGCGGGGTCAGTGGTAACGCGTTTGATGGCAGGGGCAATTATACCTTGGGTATCAAGGAGCAGATAATTTTTCCGGAGATAAATTATGATAAAGTAGATAAGATCCGGGGAATGAATATTTCCATTGTGACCACTGCCAAGAGAGATGAAGAGGGGAAGAGACTCCTTCAACTTTTGGGGATGCCTTTTAGAAACTGATTATCAGAGCAATGGGTAAAATATGGCAAAAAAATCGTTAATAGCTAAGGCAAAACGGAAAAATAAATTTTCGGTGAGGGACTACAATCGATGCCCTGTTTGTGGAAGGCCACGGGGTTTTTATCGAAAATTCGGGATGTGCCGGATATGTATGAGAGGTTTCGCCCTGAAGGGTGAAATACCGGGAATAATAAAATCCAGCTGGTAAATCAATCGGCAGACCGCTTGATTGATGGTGCCAAATTTTCGAAAACCGAATGACCTTCATTGATGAATTTGAATATTAAGGAGATTAGACTATGGGGATGACTGATCCAAATGCCGATATGCTAACACGGATCAGGAATGGATTAGCGGCAAAGAAGAAAGACGTAGATATACCCTCATCAAAGATGAAAGTAAGTATCGCAAACATATTGAAGGAAGAGGGCTACATAAATAATTTTAAAGTTATAAAGGATAAGAAACAGGGAGTCTTAAGGATATATTTGAAATACGATTCAGACAATAAAAGCGCTATATGGCACATAAAAAAAGTAAGCAAGCCCAGCAGAAGAGTATACGTAAAAAAAGAAAAAATCTCCGTAGTTATGAATGGATTAGGGATCAGTATTATTTCATCCTCCAAAGGAGTTTTGTCAGATAAAAAAGCCAGGGAATTAAATGTGGGAGGAGAAGTGATTTGTACGGTTTGTTAAAATTTGCAAGGGGAATATAAATGTCACGCATAGGAAAATTGCCGATCCCTGTTTCGGATAATGTTAAAGTTACTTACCAGGATTCACTATTGAAGGTAGAAGGGGCTAAGGGGAGTTTACAAAGAAAAATTGTAGATAATATAGAACTGGTCCTGGAAAAAGACAATATATTAGTGAAGAGACAAAGTGATAATAGAAGAGACAGGGAGCTCCATGGGCTGATGCGAACCCTGGTGTCAAATATGGTGGTTGGTGTTTCCCAGGGATTCAAAAAAGTTCTTGAGATCAAGGGGCTGGGTTATCGGGCTCAAATAGAGAATAACAAGTTAAATTTGGCTTTGGGTTTTTCGCACCCGATAATTTTTTCATTACCTGATGGTATTACTGCGAAAGTTGACAAGCAAACAACGATTACTATTGAGGGAATTGATAAAGAATTGGTAGGTTTGGTTGCTGCCAAGATCAGGGATTTCAAAAAACCGGAACCATATAAGGGAAAGGGGATTCGTTATCTTGGCGAGCATGTAAGGCGCAAAATTGGTAAGGCCGGCGTAAAATGAGATAAGATATGCCGGATCATATTTAAGAGAAAGTATATGTTCCAGAATATAATTTATTTGTATATGAAACACCATTTTTTAATTAATCGTGTCAATTAGATTCCTGGTTAAGTCTGCCGGCCACTCACAGCCATTAAGCGGTAAGCCAGACTGTCTAAAACGGCTTAACCGCCATTAGTTCGCACAAAGGGCGCTAACTTGAAATGATTATTGAATTAACTCCGAAGAAGGTAACCGGTCTCGGAGTGGCAGTGTTTTTTTTGAAACGGTTTGACGCAAGCCCTGTAATTTTTTTGGATTTTTGGCTTAGGGAAAATCTGAGCAGCCGGAGTGTGGTGAATGTGAATGGAATCCAATAACCATTCATTTATCAAGAATAGGTAGTTAATAAAAATATAAAGTTATTTAAAGGAAAATAGAAGGTGACCTCGAATAAAAGTGTTAAAAGCGGTCGGATTAAGCGGAAAAAAAGGATCAGAAAAAAGGTGTGGGGAACCGAAGAAAGGCCACGTTTGGTAGTTTATCGGAGCAATAAACAGATGTATGCTCAAATAGTGGTAGATTCCTCAGACAAAGTCATCACCGGAGTAGCAACATTAAGCGAGGAAATAAAGGGAATTTTAACTGCCACAGGCAATATTGATGCTGCCAGGGCGGTAGGGGAGTTGATTGCCAAGAAGGCAGCTGAGAGGAATATCACCAAAGTGGTATTTGACAGGAATGGATTTCTTTACCACGGAAGGGTGAAGGCTCTGGCGGTTGCAGCGCGAGAGAAAGGATTAAAGTTTTAGTTAATTTTTTATTTTAAGGGAGACATTGATGAACATAAATCCCTCTGAAAGTGAATTTACTGAAAAGGTGGTTCAGATTAGAAGGGTTGCCAAGGTAGTAAAGGGGGGTAGAAGGTTTAGCTTTAGTGCGGTAGTGGTCGTTGGAGATGGCAATGGCAGGGTTGGGAATGGTATGGGAAAGGCCCGGGAAGTGCCTTCGGCAATTCAGAAGGGGGTTGAAAATGCCAAAAAAAACATGATAAAAGTACCTATTGCAAATAGCACCACACCGCATGAAATTATTGGGGTATTTAGAGCAAGCAGGGTGCTTTTGAAACCGGCAACTGAAGGAACCGGTATAATAGCAGGGAGTTCGGTGAGGGCGGTAATAGAATTAGCCGGCATACCAAACATTCTTACCAAGTCCTTGGGATCCAACAATCCCAACAATGTTGTTAATGCTACTATGGATGGTCTTAGCCAATTGCAAAGTGCGGAAATGGTGGCCAAACGAAGGGGCAAGACGGTAGCAGATATTTCGTGATCGTCTGAGAATTGAGGAAAACTGTGGAAAAGGAATTGAATATTATATTAAAAAGAAGCGGAATAGGCAGGCCAAAGAAGCACAAGGATATCCTGAGAGGTCTCGGCTTAACCAAGGTTAACAAGATGGTGGTTCGCAAGGATACGCCATTGATTAGAGGGATGATAAAAAAGGTGCCGCATCTGGTTGAAGTGTTAGAATGAAAAATTAAATTATTTATGCCTGAATTGAGCAGTCAGCCTTTAGCTATTAGCCAAAATGATCACAACATGCTTTGTTATTACTAACTTTCACCCATTGGGTGATATTTTTTGCTG
>DAOWNY010000012.1 GCA_030642325.1 Deltaproteobacteria bacterium | reverse complement strand
TCGTTTCATAATTAACGGGAAGGACGCAAGGGGGAATGATTTTTCTTTTTTTGGGGGGGATTTTATTCCATCCGAACTTCCCATGTGGGAAAACGACAAAAAGGGGCCGGAGATTTTTGATATAAAAGTGGTGGAAATAAACAGAGGGATTTTTTGTGAGGCTATTGTTTCCTGGCGGACGGATGAGCCGTCTACTTCCCTTATTGAATACGGAATGGCGGATGACTTTGATAGTTCCAGTCCCTTAAATATTGCGCTGGTTAAAAATCACAAGGTGGCCCTCGATGGGCTGGAAGAAGAAGAGGTTTACCGATTCCGGGTAAAATCAGATGATATTTTTGGAAATTCGACCATGTCCCCCCCCTGCACCATGAAGACATCCGAAATGATACCCGGTTCAAAGGCAAAGGAAAAACAGGCTGATAATTCTTCCTCACCAGGTATTTCGGGGAAGGTGGGGCTTTTACGAGTCGGAATTTCCCGGGTGGCAATTTTATGGGAGACCAATGTTGCCGTCGATTCCGAGTTAAAATGGCAGACAGTGAAGAAAAAGAAGTTGGCTAAAATGTCCTTGACCTCATCCCGGAAAAAAGAAAAAGTTCATGGCTCAGGTTTGAGGGGCGCCAAATCATTGGGGATTGATGTCTGTTGCGGCTGTCATCCCGCAAGTGATTTGGGGGTTTCTCATCCGGTGGGGGTGTATCCCCGGGGAGATATAACTGTCCCCGAATCTTTTCCCACCGTCGAGGGAGGAATGATTACATGTGTTACCTGTCATAACGTACATGGCAGCAATCAGAAGTATCTGGCCAGGGGGAAGGTGCTGCAAGACCTGTGTAGATCATGTCACGGTAAAAATTATTAGCAATGCCGGGTTTTTTTTGGTAGTATGTAACTATTCAGGTTAAATAGACTTAAAGGCTGAAGGTAAAAAAACGGAACAGCCATTTATATTTTTTTGAGTGGAAAATATATAATTATTTGTTGAAAGTATAGTCTATTTCATTTGACTTCATATTAATGCCCTGTCACGCATCAACTGACGCACCTTGCTTGTCTTTTTCCCTTTCTGCGGCGTTACGACTTTAGCTGCATAGAAAGACTATGCGCCTTCAGTCGTGCCTTGCAGAAAGAAAAAAATACTGCGCAATTTTACGTCATTTGACACGTGACATGACACTAAATATGTTTTTTTCATGTGTTTATTGAGCTGATACCTTTGGGGGTCAGCATTAGCCATAGTAACCTTTTGACGACATATATTTTAGGGTGAACCGATGGAAGGCCGGCCGTACAAGAGAAAAAAGTTGAATTTTGCAATCAAGCGAAAAATGCAGTTTCGTTTAATTATGAAAGTTTTTATGATAGTGATGATCAGCGTGCTGGTATCCTCTACTATCTTTTATTTTTACAGTGAACGGGAAATAGGGTCAACCTACCATCTCTTTCACGTCAAGGCTGATAATTTTCTCGATTTTTTGCTGCCCGCCATATTTTTGTCTTTTGTCATAAGCGCCTTTCTGGGGTTTGTCATTACTCTCTTCTATCCCCATCACATTGCCGGACCAATCTATCGGATCGAAAAAGAACTTTTGAATATAGGGGAGGGTGATCTTACCGTTCATGTGGTTCTTCGCAAAGGAGATGAAGTAGTGAACCTGGCTGATAATGTAAATACCATGGTGAAAGGTTTAAAAGGAAAGATAGAGGGTATTAAAGGGGTTTCCCGGCAGTTGGGGGAGTTGCTGGCTTTGGGAGAGGATGAAAAACGGCAAACCGGGAAACTCAAAGAAATCAGCCAAAATCTTGCAGAGGAGATCGATCGTTTTAAGCTATGAGAGGTTGAAGTTCAAATTTTTGACAATTGCCCTTAGCTTTTTTTTGCTTGCTTGTTCCACCCCTCTTTATTATTATCGGAGTGATACGGAAAAACTTTCCGGGGTCAGGAAGGTAGCGGTACTGCCCTTTAGAAATATTTCCAGCCGGAGAGAGGCGGGAAAGATTATTACTAATCTGTTTATTGAAGAATTATTTAATAGCGGCCTCTATCAGATAGAAGATATGGGGAATATCAGTGAGTTTTTTATCCGGCAGAGGATCCGCAAAAAAGGTGAATTGGATCTGGATACCATAAAGATGCTGGGAGTTCAGTTTCACCTTGATGCCGTTATCCTGGGAGTGGTGGAAGAATATTATCAGATGGAAGGGGGCCGTAGAGAGGTTTGCCCCCAGGTTGGTCTCAGTGCACGGATGATAGATGTAAAAGATGGAAGGATTTTATGGAAGAGTCATCACCGGGCGAGCGGGGATGATCATATCATTGTTTTTAATTGGGGGAGGGTGAGGACAGCTACTCTGCTTGCCAGGAAGGTGATCAGGGAGATGATTGTCGCCCTTGAGACATTATGATAAGAAATTTAATTTTGTCGTTGGTTTTGATGCTTTTGTTGGTGGGAAATGCCAATGGCTGGTTCTGGGAAAAGGAATATCTGGCCAGGGTAAATGGAGAGAAGATCGAGTCGGATGATTTTCAGAGGAGACTTGATGAACTGCACCGGCAAAGATCGATGCAGAGACGGGAGGGGAAGACCTCCGGTATCGATTTGACAAAAGCACTGGACGATATGATCGATGATTACTTAATGTGCCAGGAAGGGGTCCGATTGGGATTGGACCAAGAGGAGGACTTTAAAAGAAAGAGTAACTCCTTTCTTGAGTTTCAATCCATTCTTCGTCTCCGAAAAGAAGAGATAAAAAATAAGGTGGAAGTGACTGAAGGGGAGATCCGGGAATATTATGAGAAACACTATCAGGGCGCCGGGAAGGGAGAAAAGCCCCACCATGACTTGAAGAAGGTGGAAGGGAAAATAAGAAGAGCGATCTATAAAACAAAGGAAAAAGAGAGGGAAAAAGAGTATCTTAATAATTTAAAGAAGCAGGCCAAAATCGAGATTGACACCGAGCTCATAGAATCGCTGGGCCGGAATAGAGGAGATGGAGAAGCGGTTATTGCCCGGGTCAATGGAAGAGCCGTCAGGGAGCGGGATTTGATACGGGAATGCGGAAAATCACTTGTGGGGAAAGATGAGGAAGAAGCCGGACAGATCAGAAAAAAGGCACTTAGTTCGCTGCTTGATTATTTTTTGATCAAGGGTGATGCTCTGGATCATAATTATTCTGAAAAAGATCCTTTGTTCGGAACCATGATCAAACAGTATCGTATTATTCTTATGGCCAGTGTTTTTAAAAGGCTTGTAATCGCTTCCCGGGTGAAGATATCCGAAGACAGTATGAAGGAATACTACGAGAATAATAAAGATGAGTTTAGGGGTGATACCCGGGTCAAGTTATCAATCATCAAGGTAGCCGACAAAGATGAGGCCGTCAGTTTATGGGAAGAATTGAAAGCAGGGGCAAATTTTAACCGCTTATCCAGGCTGAATGAGCAGGAAACCATGGGAAAAAGACGGACAAGATCTGCCTGGCTGGTTTTAAAAAGATTGTCTCCTCAAATAAAGGATGCGGTTGAAAAGATTGAAGTGGGGGAAATTTCCAATGTTATTGAATTTTCACATTATTTCCAAATCGTGAAACTGGTGGACCGGGAGGAAGGGAACCTGATTGAATTTTCAGCGGTAAAAAGTATGATAAAAAAAATTCTGGGGAGAAAAGAATACAAATTACGGCTGGACGAGTATCTTATGAAGATGAGAGATTGTTCGTCCATCCGGATAAATAAAAAGCTCCTAAACAATTTTATGAAGAAGGTTGAAAATGTATCTTAAAAGATGTCTTTTTCCGGGAATGCTGTTAACGTTATTATACTTTTATTCGGGTTGTGCCCCTACTACTCCGCCCGCTCGATTTGTGGAGAAAACCTGCGTAGATTGTCATCAGGATAAACTGGCGGAACTGAAGAAGGGAAATGTCCATTCTCCTGTGGCAAAAGATCAATGCGGGAAATGTCACAGGCCTCACGGTATGATCGGGGCCGCATATTTAAAAAAAGAAGGGGCGCTTCTCTGCTTTGACTGTCATGAAAAGGAAGCAATAATAGAAAAACAGGTCCACTCTGCCTTAAAAAAAGGAGAATGCCATGGTTGCCATCAACCCCACTCTTCTCCCCTTTCAAATCTTTTAACGGCAGAGGGGAATAAACTATGTTTTTCATGCCATGATGAAAAAAGTTTTACTCGAAGCATGGTGCATGAACCGGTGACCAAGGGATGCGACAGTTGCCATCAGCCCCATTCTTCGCCAAATTCCCGGCAGTTGATTGTCCCTGAGGATAAGTTATGTTCCAAGTGTCATGATTTCAATAACGAAAGTTTTTTGCAGGCACATTCCGGCTATGTCGTGGGGGGAAAAACCTGCACCGGCTGTCACACCCCCCATTCATCGTCCAATGATCATCTTTTCAGGGAGATGGTTCATCCTCCTTTGAAATCGGGAGATTGTAATTCCTGCCACCGTTCCAAAGACGCCGCAGAGCCCCTGGGTTTGATTAAAGAAGGGGGTAAGCTTTGCCATACTTGCCATGATGAAAAAAAGCATAAAAGCTCGTATATGCATAGCCCCCTTAATGAGGGAAAATGTTTATCTTGTCATCGCCCCCATGCCGGCGATTTTGCCGGGATAGTTTCCATGAAAGACGGCAAGCTTTGCTATTCATGTCACAGTGATAAAAAAGATGAATTTCAACATGGGATTAGCCATTTACCGGTAAAGGAGGGTAATTGTCAGGGCTGCCATGATCCCCACTCCTCGCGTTTTAAATTTATATTGAAGAATGAAGGGGGTTCTCTCTGTTATGAGTGTCACAAAAAAGAGAAGTTTACGGGGAGAATCAATCACCAGCCCACTGCCGAGGGTAATTGTCTTTTGTGCCATGACCCCCATGTTGCAAAGCAAAAGCATATTTTACGTGCTCCCCAAAAGGAGCTTTGCTATGGGTGCCATAAAGACAAGAAGAAGGAATTTGATCAGGTCAATGTACATACCCCCGCCGGGAAAGGGAGATGTTCGGATTGCCATAATCCCCATGCTGCTTCCGAGAAAGCACTTTTAGTAAAGGGCAAGGGAGAACTTTGCTGGAATTGTCACGCCGACATGAAAGAGGGATTACAGGGAAAAGCAATTCACCCTCCTTTTCAGTCCGGCAAATGTTCGAGTTGCCATAATTCCCATGTGAGTAAATACAGCTTCCAGTTGAGAGAAAAAGAGAAAAAAGTGTGTCTCAGTTGCCACCTTTCCATCAAAAAAGGGATGGCAAAAAATCAGATGATTCACATGCCTTTAAGCGAGGGAAACTGCGTTGTTTGCCACAATCCCCACGGAAGCAAGATTGATGGGCAGTTGATCAGACCTCTAAAAAATCTTTGTCTTTCCTGCCATACCGATTTTGCCGCAGAACTGGAGAGACCGCATCTCCATGCTCCGGCAAAAAAAGGCGAGTGCCTCAGTTGCCATCTTTCCCACTATTCAAAACATGGAAATTTATTGGCGGGGATGGGATCATCTTTATGCGGGGGCTGCCATAACCTGAAAGATACAAATTTTCAGGATAACCATAACCGGATTCCCGTGGAAGAGAGTAATTGTATTGGTTGCCACGAACCTCACGGATCCGATCACGAGAACCTGTTTCATAAAAAAATACATGAGCCTTTTGGCGATAAGTTATGCAAGAAATGTCATGAATTAAAGGGATAGATAGGAAAAACTATGAAAATATATAGATACTATTGTATTATTTTGCTTACCATGTTAATGGGGGGCATTCTTGTTTTTCCGTTAGAAGAAGTCAGTTCCGGGGAAAAAGTAAAGGGTGGGCAGGTTTGTATGGAATGTCATCCTGAAGTAAGGAAAGAAGTATTTTCTCAAAATGGGCACAGGCCTGCGGAAAGGGGAAATTGCGTTGAATGTCACAACCCCCATACCGCCAAGCATGACAACTTATTAAGCGAAATTGGCGGCAGGCTGTGTTATCGTTGTCACAAAAAAGAGAAGAAGGAATTTGCCCGGGAACATGTTCATCTTCCCGTTGGAAAGGGTGAATGCACTAAATGTCACCGTCCCCATTCTTCGATAAACAAGAGCCTGTTGATAGAAAACAGAAACAAGATCTGTTTTTCTTGCCATCCCCAAGAGAAAATATTTTCCCGAAAGAATATCCACTCACCCCTAAAAAAGGGAAATTGCATGAAATGCCATGATCCCCACGCCTCTGACGGGGAATTTCTTTTGGCTAAAGATGGGAAAAAAATTTGTATCAGCTGCCATTCGGTTAAAGATCCTAACCTGGTAAAATCCCATAACAACTATCAATTAAAAGGCGCTGATTGTTTGGGATGTCATAATCCACACTCCTCCAACAATAAAAGTCTGGTAAGGGAGTTTTTCCATAAACCCTTTGCCGCCGGCAAATGTAATAGTTGCCACCTTTCCTCCGGTATCATAAAAAAAGGAGATAAGGAACTTTGTTTTTCCTGTCATCCGGAAGTTAAAAAAGAATTTCAAAAGGTATTCAGTCATATCCGGGGGGTCAAGGGTAATGTCTGCCTGGAATGTCATAACTCCCATGTCTCAGATGAACACGCTTTAAAAAAAGCCAGGGATGACAGGATATGCTTTTCATGTCATAGCGATACCAAGAAACGGGTTATGGGGACATCCCCTGAGTATAAGTATAAACACCCGAAGTTCGAGGAGTTTAAGTGCACATCATGTCACCAGGCCCATGGAAGTGACTATCGGTTGCTTTTATCCTCGGATGAAAATTCTTCCTGCGGGAACTGCCACGAAGCCCAGGGAAAATTTACCCATCCCATTGGCAAAGAATCCATCGATCCTCGCTCCAAGAGGGGGATGACTTGCATTACCTGTCACAATCCAATGGGGGCAATTGAAGAGTTTGCTTTAAGATTTGGCCGGAAAAAGGAGTTATGCACACAGTGTCATAGACATAATATGTAGTACTGATAATTATATTTTACGAGGAGAGACGGGTGGACAAGGAAAATAAACCTTTGTATAAAAGAATTATTGTGATTACCAACACGTTACTTTTAATCTTATTTGCCGGGGTATTACAGTTAATCTATCCGGTTTCCCAGGCAAGAGGAGAATGGGAACTTGTTGGAACAATATATGGCGATGACCTTATCGGCCCCTTAAACCAGCCGTCAGGCATATTTTTTGACGAAGAAAAACAGAGGGTATATCTGGCTGACACAAGGAACAATCGGCTGCTGTCCTATGGTTCCAATTTTGAATTTCTTTCGGAATTTAGTGCGGAAGGAAAGCTTGAACTGCCGACATGCATAGTAAGAGACAGCAAGAAAAGATTGATTGTCACCGAGAGTAAAAAAAATCAGGTTACCATTATTGATATTATAGGGAAAAAGATTTATCCTCTCGATTTTTCTCATGCTCCGCAGGGGGGGGATGTCATTCCCGGTAATTTAGCCCTGGATGGAGGAGATAATCTTTATCTGATAGATCGGGCCGGCGGAAAAATTCTGGTCTTCGATAACCAGGGAAAATATCTTCGGGCAATAAAAACAGAAGGGGGACTCGGCGGTTTTAACGATGTAAGGGTGGGTGCAAAGGGTAATGTTTACGCCCTTGATACCTTGCAGGGAAAGGTTTATGTATTTGATAAGAAGGGCAAGCTCCTTTTTCAATTCGGAAAACGTGGGGAGAAAAGAAGAGAGTTCGAGTTTCCAGTTAGTTTGGCGGTTGACCGAAGGGGTTTGATTTACGTGGTTGACCAGCATAAGAATATGGTTTTGATCTTTAACGGGGATGGCGAATTTCAGGGAGAATTTTCTGAATTTGGCTGGCGTGAAGGAAGGCTCAATTTCCCTTCTTACATCTTTATCGATCGATCGCAGAGGATTTATGTGGTAGACCGTGATAATGACCGGGTGCAGATCTTTAAAAGATTATAGGTTAATACCTTCCATCGGTTTTGACTGGTTGGCGTTTATGTTTAAACAAACAGAATCTGTTTGTTTGCGGCAATCGGCATTTAATTGCCCGGCCGGGTAAAATTAAACCTTGACACAAAGTAGATAGAATGGTACAAATTCGATGCTTTGTTTAAATTTTAGTATTCGTGAAACACCTAAAACATAAACCCATTAAAATAGGGGGAAGATAATGATTTCTTTGGGCAGAAGATTGATGGTGATGTTTCCGGTAATCTTGGCTGTCTTTTTTACTCTGCAGATCCAGGGGGGCGGTGGCAGTGGTTTGACTGTTTTGGCCCAGGAAGCCCCTGCTCTTACTACTGGGGACTGTGCCAAATGCCACCCCAAGGAACCGGCAACCATAGGAACTGAAGGGGAAAAGCATAAAACCGAAGTAGATTGTTTTGATTGCCACGGTGAACACCCACCATTGGGAGAGGTTATCATTCCGCAATGCTCGGTTTGTCACCAGGATAAACCCCATTATGTCCTGGAAAATTGTTCGGGCTGCCATGTCAATGCCCATGCGCCTTTAAAAATTACAATGGGTGAAGATATAACCAAACCCTGTTTAACCTGCCACGACCAGCAGGGTAAAGAGATGAAGGAATCCCCCAGTGCTCATAGTGAACAATCTTGCAGCTTCTGTCACCCCGAGCATAAAAAGATACCTGATTGCATGGAATGTCATGAGCCCCACACCTCGGAGATGACAAGGGCAGAATGTCTTGGTTGTCACCCGGTGCATACCCCGCTTGTAGTTACTTACAACATGGAAACGCCGTCTTTGATATGCGCCTCTTGCCATAAGACCGCTTATGATGAACTTAAGAAAAACGTTACCGCTCATAGCGACAAGACCTGTGCATTCTGCCATCGCGATCGGCACCGGGTAATACCAACCTGTGGAACTTGCCATGGAACGCCTCATCCGGCGGCTATGCATAAGAAGTTCCCTTCTTGCAGCGAATGTCATAATACCGCTCATAACTTAGATCAGGTTGAAGTAAAAACTACAAAATAAAGGAGTTGCAGGTTGAAGAACATAAAGTTGATACCAATTGTTATTGCAGCAGTAATTTTTACCGGGTTAATTTTCGGTGGATGTGCACGGGATGTTGTGGGGTCTTCCCCGGGATCATTGCCTTCCGCTCCTTCTTCCGTTTCTGAATATTCGCCCGCAACAACCACGCCTTCCTCGGCCGGGCCTTACGCAACAGAGATTGTTCCCATGACTACTGCGGAATGCGGGCGATGTCACGTTTCCATCTATAATTCCATTAAAACGGAAGGGACCAAACATCAGTTGGAGTGCGCCAAGTGTCACGAACAGTTTCACATCTATCGTCCCGGGAAGGTGGAATACGACCAGATCCTTCCCCAATGTGCCGGCTGTCATCAAGAACCCCACGGAAAAGAGATAATCAAGTGTTACGAATGTCATGCCGAGGTTCATACCCCGGCAAAGATTACCGCAGGCCCGATTATTAATGAATCCTGTGTTAAATGTCATAACAAAGAAAGAAAACAGTTGAAGGCAAACCCCAGTAAACATACTGAGCTGGACTGTTTTTTCTGTCATTCGGAACATCGATACATACCGGAATGCATGGGGTGCCATGAATCTCACACCAAGGAGATGGTTGAGGCCGATTGTCATACCTGCCATCCGGCCCATATGCCCCTGCAGATTACTTACTCGGCGGATGCTCCCCAAACTGAGTGCAGTTTTTGTCATAAAAAGGCATATGACGATTTACAGGCAAGAAATACCAAGCATACTGCTCTTACTTGTGCAAAATGCCATCCCAGACATCGGCAGATTCCCCAATGTGAATCCTGCCATGGAAAACCCCATAAAGCTGCCATACATAAGGCTTATTCCCAATGCGGCGAATGTCATGACATTGCCCATAGTTTGCCCATCGCGGAAGAAAATTAAATAATAATAGAAAATAAATTTGATTGTATCATCAGCAGCAGTATTCATTACGATTATTGCTGCTGATGATCAGGAAAAGGTTAATATGGCCAAAGAGAATAAGACGATCTCGGCAATGGTGCTGGATTTTTTTATTTCCCTTAAGTTAACAATTTTTTTACTTATTTTTTTAGCTCTTACTTCCATAATAGGCACCGTAATTAGACAAAATGCGGATCCTTCCTGGTATATCCATCAATATAGCCAAACCAGCTTTCGAATTTTTTCTGCCTTAGATTTTTTGGATTTATATCATTCCTGGTGGTTTTTGGCCCTGATTTCACTACTTTCATTGAATCTCACTGCCTGTTCCATCCGACGGTTTCCTGTAACCTGGAAGCGATTTTGTCAAAAAAAGGTCCTTATGGATGATGGTTTGCATAAATCTCTTCCAAATAAGGAAAGCTTTGGCAGTAAAATTTCTCCCGAAATTCTCAATCAGAGATATTGTCGTCTTTTGGGAAAAGTATTTGCCCGGCCTGTTACCACCCATTCAAAGGATGATTATCATCTATTTTCGGAGAAAGGCAAATACTCTATTTTCGGGGTCTATGTAGTTCATTTCAGTATCCTGGTGATCTTGGCCGGAAGCATGGTGGGCAATTTTTTTGGTTATGAAGGTTATATGCAGCTCGAAGAAGGGCAAACAAGAGAAGGAATTTATTTGAAAAACACTAAACATTTTAAGAAATTGGGGTTTTCAGTGCGTTGCGATGATTTTAAAGTCACCTACTATAAAGAATCAAAACAACCCAAGGATTATAAGAGTATCCTGACCATTATTGATCAGGGGGAAGAGGTGCTCACCAAGACAATTGAAGTAAACCATCCCTTAAGATACCGGGGAATCTTTTTTTATCAGTCAAATTACGGAACTACAACCCGGAACGGGAAGTTAATAATATCGGTTACTCCCCAAAAAGATGAGAAAAAAAGCAAGAGGTACCAAGTCGGGTTGGGGGAAAGTTTTCAGATTGAAGGAACCGATACCTGGGTCAAGGCGGCCAGATTCATCCCGGATTTTATGATCGATGAGGGCAAGGTGGTCTCCAAGTCCAATAAATTGTTGAATCCTGCCGTGGAATTGGTAGTCATAAAGGATCAGGTTATCCAATATTCCACGTGGGCATTTCAAAGATATCCCAGTTTTCATGGAAGCAGTAAAAAAGAGTTTGATTTAAAATTGATCGATTTTCAAGGCAGTCAGTATACAGGGCTTCAAGTTGCCAAAGATCCCGGGGTAATGATAGTCTGGGCGGGATGCATCCTTTTGATTGTGGGTATTATGGTTACTTTCTTTCTTTCCCATCAGAGAATCTGGTTGAGAATAGCCGCCAAAGATAAGAAGAGCTTAATCACCCTGGCGGGCAGCGCTAATAAAAACCGGGAGGATTTTGAAAGAAAATTCGGGAAGTTGGCAAATATGATCAAAGAAGCCGATAAATAGATTCAGAGGGGTG
The DNA here is from genome assembly GCA_030642325.1 of Deltaproteobacteria bacterium. Classification (GTDB taxonomy): domain Bacteria; phylum Desulfobacterota; class DAOWNY01; order DAOWNY01; family DAOWNY01; genus DAOWNY01. The sequence continues at coordinate 3,909 of DAOWNY010000012.1, read as the reverse complement.
CCGGTTCCATGATATCTTCCACAAGTATTTTTGAAGGGATTATTCTTTTCTATCTGTTTTCCACTGTCATATATTTTGCTCACCTGGCCTTTCGCAGCAGTATCCTGCATAAAATCGGTTTGGTAGTATTAAGTATCGGATGGCTTTTTCACTCTGGGGCTATTATCCTCCGTTGGGTAGAATCTTATCAGCTGGGGATCGGACATGTGCCTTTAACCAATTTTTTTGAGTCCATGGTCTTCTTTTCCTGGGCGATTGTTTTAATTTATCTATTGCTTGAATGCAAATATGGTTTTAATGTTCCAACCATCGGGGCGTTTGCCTCCCCCCTTGCCTTTGTGGTCATTTTTATCGCAGTCACTTCTTTTCCCAGCGAAATTCAGCCTTTGGTTCCTGCTCTTCAAAGCGATTGGCTGATATACCATGTTGTAACCTGTTTTTTGGCTTATGGAGCCTTTGCGGTTGCCTTTGGGGCCAGTATTCTTTTTTTGGTAAAACAACGAAAAGAGAAGAAGGGGATCCGCGAGGGAAGTATTATGGACTTTTTTCCCAGCAGCGATTTTTTGGATGAATTGACCTACAAAGTCATCATTATCGGATTTCTCATGCTGACTATCGGGATCATTACCGGGGCTGCATGGGCTTACTATGCCTGGGGAAGATATTGGGGGTGGGATCCCAAGGAGACATGGTCGCTGATTACCTGGTTTATCTACGCCGCTTTTTTACATGCCCGCTTTACAAGAGGATGGCGGGGTAAAAAAGTAGCCATACTTTCCATAATTGGTTTTTTGGCGGTATTATTTACATATCTGGGTGTAAATCTGGTTTTATCAGGGCTGCACAGTTATGCCTGACAAAGCAGTAACTGCCTGTATTGTCAGGTTCAGAGTTCATGGTTGGCTGTTTTGTGCTCTTCATATTTTTTTGAGATATAGTTTATGAATCCACGAATTTAAAGCACGTGTTCGTCTTGCCGGCAGGTATCTTTAAGCCTGCTTAAGTGATGCGTGCACTTTGTCCGGGGCGACATTGAGTTCGCTCCTTACTTTTGCGCCGGACATTTTTTTATAAATATTTATATTATCAGCAACTTAGCACAAACTTGAACCCCCCTATTTCTTTGTCACTGAAACTTCCCCAAAATACCTCCGTTTTGATAGGAAATTACTTCAATATAGTTTCTCAGCATTACTTTTCAACAAAAATATGATAAAAGCAGACTATTTATCGTAACTATTCAGGTAAGATAGACTTAAAGGCTGAAGGCTTAAGGAAAAAAACAGCGGAATAGCCATTTATATCTTTTTCTAGTGAAAAATATATAAAAATTTGTCGGATTTACCAGGCTTTCCCTTCGGTCTCCAGTCTTTTTGCTCAGAACACCCGAGCCGTTACTAGTACTTTTTTAGAAAAGGGGTAATGAAAATGATCAAGGCATACCTGCCATGGATCCTGACCATCTTATACATAGTCTTTCCTTTTGATTTGATACCGGATTTTATGCTGGGACCGGGTTGCCTGGATGATCTGGCGGTACTGGGCTTTTTTTTGTGGTGGGTATACAATAAAAAGAAAGGTGAAGGAAATAAAAGAACCTCATCGGCAAAGACTAAAAATGACAAAGAACAAACAGCATCTTTTTCCGAGGAAGACCCTTTTGCGATACTCGGTGTTGAACGGGGAGCATCCGAACGGGAAATAAAAGCAGCTTATAAAAATCTTGCTGCTAAATATCATCCCGATAAGGTCCAGCACCTGGGTAATGAATTTCAGGCGCTTGCCCATGAAAAGTTTGTAAGCATCCAGAATGCCTATAGCAAGCTGATGAAACAAACGGGCAGTGGTTAGCGCAATAGTTCACTTGCAAAAAAAAGGATGCCTTTAGTAGTTTCAGTGGTTAGGATGATTCATTTAAGATCTTGAAATTGGTAACAGTGGGCTTTAGCTGTCTGTTACTGTCTGTTTTTGAAAACATGGGAAGATTCAAAATTTTGTAAAAATTGAAGTAGTTTTTTTTGCGATTCCGATCCCGGGATTATTCCTGAATCAATTTTAATTGGTAAATCACTTTGCATCATTTTCAGTAATTGTCTCAGGGCACCAAACATTTCAATTTTGGGAAAACAGTTTTCTGTCAGGTAATGGATTAATTTTAGAACTTTGAAGCCATCGAACCAGGTGGCAAGCTGTCGGGTCAGGTTGAAAGGGCTTTTATTGTTACAAATCAATCGAGGCCATACCTGGTCAAACTTATTTATCTCCAGGAAGTGTTCCAGGGAAGGGTGAATTTTATTTGCTAAAGACAATATCTTCCTGGTATCCTTGGAAAAACCGGAAGACATTAAATCCAGCCATTGCTTCAATATCCGGAATACCCGGGGATCATAAAGCAGGTATTCGTTTTGCCCCCCTTCTTTAAAGCGGATAATCCTTTGTCCGGTTCCAAAGGGTACCCTCTTGGATGGTCGCGCTGATGGATAAACCCGGCTGTTATTGATCGAACCGATCCCGTTTAATTTTGCCAGCTTGTTTAGAAAATAAAAATCTTCTCCCGCCTCCCTTTTATTCATACCCCTGACTGCTGCATATCCTTCAGCCGTACAGATCATGGTTGACCCTATGGAATGAAAGGCATAACCGGAACCGGCGTAACTTAAGCCAAGGACATAATATCGCAGGAATATTTCATAGCAATATATGGCAGATTGCAGAAGTGGTTCCCCCGCATTCTGGTGCTGAAATGAGAAAACAGCGGCAGCCTTGTTTTCTTTTTCAAAGTAAGTCCTTCCTGACGATAAATAGTTATCTTCTACCAAAGTATCAGCATCCAAAGAAAACAGCAATCTTGGCCCCGGTTTTTCATAGTTTAGCACTTGCAGGCCAAGGTCCATCCCGATTTTTCTGGCAAGTCCGACCCTTCCCTTTTTTTTCGGCATCTCTAATCCGGGAGAGGAGGAATCAACGTAAGCCAGCCTGAGATTGCTTTGAGAGAGCAGGTGGAGTTGGGGGGTAATGGAAAGTTCGGTAAGTGCATCCCATGATTGATTTGCAATGAGGCAGTTCAATAACTTAATTGTTTTTCGGTTGTCGGCGATATCTTTCCCGGAGGTGAGGGGTTCCTCCCGGTTATTGATAACGCACAAAACCAGGGTTCGTTCCAATTCCGATGTGAGATTTTTGGAAAGGCTTAAAAGAGTGTTAAAGAGTGAATTTTTTTCCGCAAGGGCAGGGATGACCACGACACTTTCAATATAATCAAGTGGTCCGGAGATGAGTTTCCATTTATTTTTTACCCCATATTTTTCAAGATATTTTTCAATAAATTTTTGCTTATTCACTTTAGATGTTTCTTGGAGTATTGTTTTGGCTTTATTAAATGGATAATCTCGACACAGACTCAACAGAAAAAGTGTTTTGTTTGCCGGAGGCGGATTAAAATTTGATTGCCCTCGAAGCGGCAATAATTTTAAAAAGCTAAACAGTTGCTTCCCGGATAGTATTTTTCGACCTTGTACGGTTAGGTATTAGCCATTAGCTATTAGGTGTTAGCTTTTGCATGAAACCATTCAACATCCGCTTGATCTCGTTACATTTGCCGATCTAATTCCACTTCAGTTGAACGATCAGCTATCAGCGTTTAGCTTATAAAAACCGAGGTGTTACGGGAGCTTGAAATAACACCCACTGGGTGAAAATTTGTAATAGCAAAACAGCCTGTGATCATTTTGGCTAATAGCTAACTGCTAAAGGCTAACTGCACAGCTTGATATTTTTCGGGAAAGAAAAGTCATCTGGTCGACGAAAAATCACGGCTTTTTCCCGGGGAAGAAAAAGATGCAATACTGTAGCGGGCAGCACGGCTTTTAGCTAACTTAAGCTTTCGATTTAAACGCTGATATAAAACAG
>DAOWNY010000046.1 GCA_030642325.1 Deltaproteobacteria bacterium | reverse complement strand
CTGGTAACCGATACCGAAAAAGAAGCATTAATTCTGGAAAATAACCTGATCAAGAAGCACCGGCCGAAATACAATATTGATCTCAAGGATGATAAAACCCATTTCAGCTTAAAACTCACCTTCCCGGATAAATTTCCCAAACTTATTCTGATTCGTAATGTAAAGAAAGATGGTGCTCGATATTTTGGCCCCTACTCCTCCAGCCAAGCGGTCAGGGAGACACTTAAATCCATTCACTATCTGTTCCCTCTCAGAACCTGCCGGAACAGCGAGTTCAAAAACCGAACCCGGCCCTGCCTGAATTTCCAAATTGGTAAATGCCTGGCCCCTTGTATGGGCAAAATAGGAGAAGAAGAATATCAGGAATATGTAAAAGGGGTAACTCTATTTCTGGAAAAAAAAAATCGAGAGCTTTTAAAATTACTGAAAGCTATGATGGAGCAGGAATCGGAACAATTAAAGTTTGAGGAAGCGGCCCGTCTCCGGGATCGGATAGCATCAATCGAAAAAACCATCGAAAAACAGAAAATTGTTTCTTCCGATATGTCTAACCGGGATATATTTGGAATATTCCGCCGGGAATATTCCGCCGGGGCTGCTATTTTCTTTATCAGGGAAGGAAAACTTCTGGACATCAACTTATTTCATTTTTCAAACCTAAGTCAATCGGATGAAGAAATGCTCTCATCTCTTATTCATCAGTTTTACGAAAAGGGGAAATTTATTCCCCGGGAGGTGATTATTCCCTTCCCCATCGAAGACAAAACCGCTACCGAAGAATGGTTGGGGGAACAAGCGGGTAAAAAGGTTTTTATTGTTGTTCCCATGCGGGGAGAAAAACTGGGTCTTTTGAAGATGGCCGAAAAAAATGCAAAGCAATATTATCTGCTTAAACAAAAAAAGGATTTACTTGACAAAAAAACTTTAGGAATGATTAAAAATGTATTTAACTTGAGGAGATTGCCCTTAAAAATAGCCTGCGTTGATATCTCCAATATTAAAGGAGAAATGGCTACGGGCTCACTAGTATCCTTTGTAGAAGGTAAACCGGATAAAAAGGGATATCGCCACTATAAAATAAAAACTGTCTCAGGAATTGATGATTATGGGATGATGCATGAAGTCTTAATGCGCTATTTATCTAAATTACCACCGGAGGGTCTTCCCGATCTCCTTTTGGTAGATGGGGGTAAGGGGCAATTAAATGTTGCTCTTTCAGTGTTAAAAGAGTTAAAAATAGAAGGGGTGGATACCATCTCCCTGGCTAAAGCTGAAAAGGGAGGAAGATTATCAAGGGTCCAAAAAAAGTTAATGGAAGAAAGGTTTTTTCTTCCCCGGCGAAAAGAACCACTTTTCCTTCCCAAAAACTCCGCCGCCCTCTTTCTTCTCCAGAGGGTAAGGGACGAATCCCACCGTTTTGCAATCAGCTACCACCGGAAACTTCGAAAAAAAAGAGACTATATGTCCGTCCTGGATCGTATCCCGGGAATTGGTCCCATCAAGAAAAAAGAGCTGATTAAGCGCTTTGGAAGCATCGAGAAGATTAAGGGCTTATCAAAAGAAGAAATCTTAAGTGTGCCCAAAATCAGCCGGAATGATGCCGGGGAACTTATCAATTTTTTCCGGCAAAAACAGCAATAAATGTAACTATCCTGATAAGACAGGCTTTTGGGGGTAGAAGGTAAAAAAACAGCGGGGCAGCCATTTATATTTTTTCGAATGGAAAATATACAATGATCCGGGAAGTAGCTGTCTTTTCCTTCAGTTTTTAAGCCTTTAACCCAATGCCTTGACACTAAACACCTGTCCGGTTACAGAAAAGATGCATTTTAGAAATATCTTCAAAAAAAACAAAATATTTGACACCGAAGTGAATATATAATAGGATATATCAACTGGAACGTGGCCTGTTGCCAACCCGATATTGAAATGAAAATGGTTTTCTCACCAATAAACAGCTTTTACATATTCCTCTCGTTCACCTCAATATAAGAATAACCGGATAACATTATAATAGCGATATTCATTTTAGTTTTGTTTTGCAGGGGAGGAAGATTATTTGCTAAACCAGGGAAAAAGAGGATGAGTTTTAAAGACTTGCTAGGTATAGACGATATCCCCACCGAGGATATTGAAGAAATTTTTTCTTTAGCCGACGAAATGCTTGAAGTCATTAAAACCGGATCCGGTGAAGCTAATAACAAGATAATGGCGACCCTCTTTTTTGAACCAAGCACCCGGACCAGACTTTCTTTTGAGGCGGCAATGCATCGGTTGGGAGGGGATGTCATCAGCTTTGCCGACGCTAAAATCTCCTCAGTAGCGAAGGGGGAGAGTATCGCAGATACCGCCCGGGTTGTAGGAGAATATGCAGATATAATAATCGTGAGACATCCATGGGAGGGTGCAGCAAAGATTGCGGCCGACCACACTGACATCCCGGTGATCAATGCGGGGGATGGGGGCCATGAGCATCCTACCCAAACATTGTGTGATCTGTATACCCTCAAAAAAGAGAAAGGTAAAATTGAAGGTCTTAGTGTCGCTTTATGCGGAGACCTGAAGTACGGAAGAACGGTTCACTCTTTGGCATACGGCCTTGCCAAATTTGGGTTGAACATAATCTGTATCCCCGGCGAAGGCCTGGAGATGCCCAGTCATGTCTTGGAAAAAATGGAAGGGGATTACAATTACAGCCCCACCCGGATAAAACCCCGGGACGCAAAATCATTGATGGAAGAGGCGGATGTGGTCTATATTACCCCAAGTAAATCTCATCAATTATCACTCTTTACCGATAAGGATGCCGACATTCCCATCGAGAGAGATGCCACCCAAATCATGTCAAAAATTGACGCACTATACGTAACCAGGGTCCAAAAGGAAAGATTTGCAAAATCCGAGGAGGGGGGGGGAGCAAAAGCCAGATATCCGGTAGTGAATAAAAACTTTTTAAAAAATGCTTCCTTCAAAGAAACTTTGGTTATGCATCCCTTGCCCCGGATTGATGAGATTTCTTATGATATTGATGAAGATCCACGGAGTATGTATTTCAGGCAGGCGGCAAGGGGGGTGCCCATTAGAATGGCGATAAGTGCGCTTCTTTTAGGAACCAGAACCCTGAAAGGGTCATCTCCTAAAAAAACGGATAATTACGAGATCTACAAAAACTCCCGGGGAGTTAAGTGCTCCAATGAAAAATGCGTGTCAACCAATGAAACTCAGGGCTACTTAATCCCTGAATTTCATTTAATCAGCCATCAACCGCTCGTATTGAGATGTGTTTATTGTGGGCACATAATCCGCCCCCAATACGTAGGTAATTCAAAATCAGGCAAATACTTCCATTTTGCCTCTTCCAGGGTTAAATGGATCGGGGCCAAGAATTTGACACTTTTCAACTCTCGGGAAGAAGCTGATCAAGCGGGATTTCATCCATAACAGGCCGATTCATTAATATATTTTTAATCTATCCTTTTTATCCCACTTCGATAACTTTATGATAACAAGTGCACTGGTAATAAAAAATGGAAGGATTATTGACCCATCGCAGGGCATGGATGATACGCTTGATCTACTGATTGCAGATGGAAAAATCAGTAAGATCCAAAAGCCGGCGGAAAAAAATGACAAAGAAAATATAATTGAAGAAAGGGATGTCCCATCCAGTGACCGGCAAGTGATTGATGCTGCCGGACTGATTGTGGTCCCGGGACTGATTGACATGCATACCCATTTAAGAGAACCGGGTTATGAGTATAAAGAAACCATTAAAACCGGGTGCAAAGCAGCTGCTGCGGGAGGATTTACTTCCATAGCTTGTATGGCTAACACCAAACCGGTCAATGATAATCCGGCTATCACCGGCATTATCTTAAAAAAAGCGAAACAGGAGGGATGTGTAAACGTATTCCCCATTGGAGCAGTTACACTGGGATTGCAGGGACAAGTCTTAACCGACATGGATGCCTTAAAAAAAGCGGGCGTGATAGCAGTCTCTGATGACGGCAAACCTCTAAGCAATATCAGTCTCGCCGGAATTACTATGGGACAAACCCTTCGCCTTGATTTCCCCTTCATCTCCCACTGTGAGAATGCGGACATGGTGAAAGGCGGGGTCATGAATGAGGGGGTCATATCGAGGAGTCTGAATTTGCGCGGTATTCCTGCAAAAGCAGAGGAATCTATGCTGGCAAGGGATATTTCTTTGCTGGAATCAGTGGGGGGTATCCTTCACATTGCTCATGTCAGTACTGCCGGATCGGTAAGACTCATCAGGGAGGCTAAGGCCCGCGGGATCACGATCAGTGCGGAAACCGCCCCCCACTATTTCTGCCTGACTGATAAGGCGGTAAAAAAATATGGGGCCATAGCTAAAGTGAACCCCCCCCTTCGAACAAAAGCAGATACGGAAGCCATAAAAGAAGGTTTGAAAGACGGCACCATTGATGTAATTGCCACTGACCATGCTCCCCACAGCAGGAGGGACAAAGACAGGGAATTTTCCCTTGCGGAAAACGGGATAGTGGGCTTAGAGACTGCTGTTTCTCTGTCGTTAAAACTATATCATGAGGGACTCCTTTCTCTAGCGGAACTGTTTAGAAAAATGACAATTAATCCGGCCAGGATATTAAAAATAGATAAAGGGCGGGTAAAGGCAGGTTGGGATGCTGATTTAACCATCATTGATCCCGACGCAGAAGTGGTAGTCGACCGACAAAAATTTAAGTCCAAGGGTAAAAATACCCCCTTTGACGGTTGGAAATTGAGGGGGAAAGTAGTAAAAACTATTGTAGGTGGAAAAATAATATTTACCGGATAGCTCTAACGGAGTTTACAGTGTCTAAAATTTTAGTAGTAGACGATGAACTCAGCATGCGGGAATTTTTAGAAATCCTTCTCAAAAAAGAGGGTTACGACGTTGATACCGCCAGTGACGGGAAGAAGGCAACAGATCTTGTCAAAATAAATAACTACGACGTTGTCATCACCGATATAATTATGACCCCGGTAGGAGGGGTGGAGCTCCTTAAAAAAGTTAAGGAGCTAAGCCCATTAACCATGGTAATTCTTATTACTGCCTATGCTTCCACAGAAACTGCTATCGAAGCCATGAAAGAAGGTGGTTACGATTATATTACCAAACCGTTTAAAGTTGAAGATATCAAACAGGTAGTTAAAAATGCCCTTGACAGAAAACACCTGGAAAAAGAAAATGTATTAATCCGCCAAAAAGTCAGAACCGAGCATCGATTCGGAAAAATACTGGGCAAAGGTCCCCAGATGCTGAAAATTTTTGATTTAATATCCCGGGTGGCCCCCACCAAAAGCAACGTATTGATCACCGGAGAAAGTGGAACCGGCAAAGAACTGGTGGCCCGTGAGATTCATAATCGCAGCTCAAGAAATAAGATGCCGTTTGTGACCATCAACTGCGGCGGTATTCCCGAAAACCTCCTGGAAAGCGAACTGTTTGGCCACAAAAAAGGGTCATTCTCCGGAGCCCTGTACAACAAAATGGGGTTGTTTGAAATGGCCAACGGGGGGACCATATTTTTGGATGAAGTGGGGGATCTTCCCTTTCCCACCCAGGCAAAGTTACTTAGAGCCATTCAGGAGAAAACCTTTAAGTGTGTCGGAGGGACCGAAGATATCCGGGTTGATGTCAGAATAATATCGGCTACCAACAAAAATCTTGAAGATGAAGTAATGAAAGGGGCATTCAGAGAAGACCTATATTACCGCTTAAATGTTATCCGGATGGTCATCCCTCCATTAAGAAAGAGACGGGATGATATCCAACTCCTGGCAGAATATTTTCTGAAAAAATACTCCATGGAAATGGACAAGGAGGTTAAAAAAATCTCCAGTTTTGCCATGAAGACACTAATGGAATATCATTTTCCAGGCAACGTGAGAGAATTGGAAAATATCGTAGAAAGAAGTATCGCCCTGGAATCTTCCAATATTGTCCTGCCCGAAAGCCTTACCCTTTCCCTTTTTAAAAAAGGGGCAAGCATGTCCCAGGATAAGGCGGAAGAGTGGAATATTCCCGATGAGGGCCTGGATCTGGAAGAAGTGGTAGACAGCATTGAAAAAAACCTGGTCCTGAATGCGCTTGAAAAAAGCGGGGGCGTAAAAAAGAAAGCGGCTGAATTATTAAAAATCAGTTTTCGTTCAATGCGCTATAAATTAGAAAAGTACCAAATAGATGACTAAATATTAAGTAACCGTTCTCAGTTCTCAGTTCACGGTTCACGGTTTTTTCAGTGAAATGAATTTTATAACGATAAAAAACATGCTTGCTGTTGATTCCGATTCCGGAATCAGGGCACGCAGTTCTTTTAAATTGTTCAAGGCTGCAAAATTTTTAAAAAAAAGAATTCATAATTACATCTTAGAACCCAAGTCTTTACCAATACCTGAATTGAGCGGTTAGCTGTTAGCCAAAATGGTCGCAGGATGTTTTGCTATTACAAACCACCCATTGGCTGTTTTTCAAGCTGCTGTAATACCTTGGTTTTATAAAAGCTGAACGCTTATGGCTGTCAGCTAATCGTTCAACTTAGGCAATGGTTAACTGTCTGCAAACCGTAAACTGTCTGTGAACGGATACAATTAAAGCGGGGCTGCGCATTATTGACCCCCAGGGATCGATCAGGATAAAAATGTTTTTCTTGATTGATTAATCAGAAAAATGGATATTACAGAAAGAAATAAAGATTTACATCATCTGGTAGATTTAATCGAGGAAGGTCGGGAATTTGAAATTATCGATCTGTTTTTTGATCTCCATCCCGCCGATATAGCCGATTTAATTGAATCATTGGAGGAAGAAAAGAAAAAAAAGCTGTTTGCCATCCTGAATATTGAAACTGCTTCGGATGTAATCCTGGAGTTAGACGACCAGACTCGAGAGCAAATATTGGAGGATATCCCCCAAAAAAGACTGACCGAGATTCTGGATGATATGGATTCGGATGATGCAACAGACCTGGTGGGGGACCTGCCAAAAGAGCAGGCAGAGGTAATCCTCAGGCAGATCAATAAAAAAGAATCAGAGCAGGTTCAAAAGCTTTTAACTTATGGTGAAGAGACGGCCGGTGGTATTATGCAGACCGAGCTGGCTTCGGTCCAGGATGATATGACGGTGGAAGATGCCATCGGCAACATCAGGTCGGTAGGAGAAAAGGGTGAAGACATTCATTATGTATTTGTTACGGATAAAACCAACCGGTTGCTGGGGGTGCTGCCTTTACGAAAATTGATACTGGAAGGGTCGGATATCAAAGTATCAAACATCATGGACTCCGATCCGATCAGTGTTAAAGTGAATCTTGATCAGGAAGAAGTGGCAAAAATATTCAAAAAACATGACTTGGTCTCTCTGCCGGTCGTCGGTCAAGATGGCATTCTTTTAGGGAGGATTACCATTGATGACGTGGTAGACATAATGGAGGAAGAAGCATCGGAAGACTTTTTGAGGATGGCGGGGACCGACGAAGAAGAGTTGGTCTATGGAACCCAGGTTTTTAAAATTTCCAGATTGAGGTTGCCCTGGATTATGATCAATCTTTTTGGGGGGCTGATCACCGGTTACCTGATGTGGTTTTTTAAAATGACCCTCCGGGAAGTTATCGCTCTGGTGCCTTTCATTCCCCTGATTACCGGAATGGGGGGAAACGTTGGGGTTCAGTCGTCTTCAATTATGGTAAGAGGAATTGCCACCGGTAAATTCGGTCTTACAAGTTTAACAACAATCTTATTTAAAGAAATGCGGGTAGCCCTTATCATGGGAACGATATGCGGGAGCACCGTGGGAATAATCGCTTTTCTCTGGCAGGGAAAGGCTTCTTTGGGACTAGTGGTAGGATTTGCCCTGGTGATTGCCATGGTGATTGCTTCCAGTATGGGAGTTTTGGCACCCGCTTTTTTCCAAAAAATGAAAATCGATCCCACCATCGCTTCCAGCCCTCTTGTCACGACCACCAATGACATTACAGGTATCATTGTTTACCTGGGGATAGCCACTACCTTCCTTCGCTATTTATAGTGGTATGAACCAAACATCCCTGTACGCTTCCCGCTTCATCTTCATTCAAAGAACCCTGAGTTCCCCGCTTTACTTGGCAGGAAGCTCTATTAACTTAAATTAGCTGAATAAATATGCCTCTTTTCAAGACACCGGCCATAATAATCCGTTCGATTGATTTTAGCGAATCCGACAAAATCATCACTTTTTTTACCCAGCAATTCGGTAAAGTCAAGGGAATTGCAAAGGGAGCAAAAAGAAGTAAAAAAAGGTTTAGCGGTACTTTGGAAATTTTTTCCCTGGTCAACCTTCTTTTCTTTGAAAAAAGTAATTTCGATCTGGTAAGGATAGAACAATGCGACCTTCGAAAGCCTTTTCCTCTGATACGCCTGGACATCGAAAAAGTGGGGTATGCAAGTTATTTCATGGAACTGGTGGATAAAGTGGTTGGAGAAAAAGAGGCAAGCAGGTTGTTATTTGAATTGTTGGTCAGGTTGCTGGATAATATCAACAGTGAACATTTCTCGGAGGAAGTGGTTAGAATATTTGAAATTCGTCTCTTATCCATCCTGGGCTATCAACCCAACCTAAGCTGCTGTACTATATGCCATAAAATTTTTCCGAGGGATGAAAAAGTTTGGTTCAGCCCCTCCAGGGGGGGGGCAATTTGCCAAACATGTTCCCCAAATATTAAGGACATATCCTCTGTTTCCAAGGGAACCATAAAGATGTTAATCCGGGCAAGGGAGATCAGTTTCGACAAAATAAACCGATTAAACTTTTCTAACCAGGCATTAGAGGAAAGTAAAGAAATGCTTTCAAAATTTATCGGTCTTTATCTAGGCAAGGAATTAAAATCCCTGAAATTTTTAGAAAAAATAAGGAGGAACAATTTTGAATTGTAAGCGGGTTTCAACGATTTGCCACACTAATGCCCTGTCACGCATAAACTGACCCTAAACTGCTAACCGTGAACGGATACTAAATTACTTTATTTGCCCGCTTCAAAGGGAGCCCTTTTTTTAATTCCGAAATAAATTTTAAATTATCGGTAGACACAAACAATGGACGCAACAAAGGATAAAAATAAAAATTTAGCCCAATACCCCGGCAGTGGAGAAAACCTGCAGCTTGCGGCTATTCAGGAAGTAAGTGAGGCAATTGCTTCCAGGCGCAGCCTCACCACTATTTTAGAGGTAATTGCCAAGGCGGCAGTGGTCACTTTCGAAGCCCCGTCTTCCTGGATAATGATTAAAGAAAATGGTCTTATTAAAACTCTGATAGCCCGGGGCAGGGACCGCCATATTTTACAAGAAATAGACGTGAATACCCGATGGGATAATATCCTGAGTAAGGCATGGAATGAAGAAAATGTAGAAATCTTTCTTCCGGGAAGATTAAAAAAGGCAGGTATATTTGCCTCCCTGGTAAAGGAGAATGAAGCATTAATTCTCATCCCATTCGGAAACAGGAAAGGCCGGTTGGGTATATTGGGCTGCATAATTCCCCAGAAATTGGCAGTAAGCATAAAATTTTTGGTTGCCTTGGCCGGCCAGGCAGCGGTCGGTATCCAGAAGGCAGACCTTTTTCGGAAATTGGCCGACAAAAACTCGGAAAACATGAAATTGCTCCAAAAGGTAGAAATACTCAACAAAGAAGTAGCAAAAAGTATAAAGCAGGAGATTTTATGGAGCAACAGTCCGGCAATGAGTGAGGTTTACCGGTTGGTTGAGAGAATAAATTCAAGTCCCTCTACCCCGGTGCTTTTGGGGGGAGAAACCGGGACAGGCAAAGAGTTGATTGCCCGCCTCATTCATTATGGCACCAAAGAGAGAAAAAAAGGTCTATTCCTTGAATTGAATTGCGCTTCCCTTTCCGAAAATTTGTTGGAAAGCGAGCTCTTCGGTCATGAGAAGGGATCATTTACCGATGCCAGGGAAACCAAACAAGGCCTTTTAGAGCTGGCTCACCAGGGAACCCTCTTTCTGGATGAAATCGGGGATATGAATATCCGAATCCAGGCAAGATTACTTCGAGTCCTGGATAATTTTACTTTTCGCAGGGTGGGGGGCAGTAAGGAGATTCAGGTAGAACTCCGCTTAGTGGCAGCAACTAACAAAAATTTAGAGCTGGAAGTTGAAAGGGGCAATTTTCGTCGGGATCTTTTCCACCGTCTCCAG
>DAOWNY010000271.1 GCA_030642325.1 Deltaproteobacteria bacterium | reverse complement strand
GTCGGATATTGGACAACCGGTTGATCTAGCTGTTATCGCTACCCCCATAGCAACGGTACCTTCAATTATCAGAGAATGTGTAATGACTGAGACCGGCGGGGTTATCGTTATTTCTGCCGGAGGCAAAGAAACAGGAACAGAAGGACGAAGGATTGAGGCAGAAATCAAAAAAGAGGCAGAAAGTAGGGGTATTCGTATCATTGGTCCGAACTGCTTAGGAATAATCTGCTCCAATACAAAACTCAACGCCACTTTTGCCGGCCATATGCCCCTGCCGGGCAAACTCGCTTTTATTTCCCAAAGTGGGGCTATCTGCACTTCTATTCTTGATCTTTCTCTCAAAGAACAAATCGGTTTCAGCTACTTTGTAAGTATCGGGTCCATGCTGGATGTGGACTTTGGGGATTTGATTGATTATCTGGGTAACGATTCCTCAGTCAGCAGCATTGTTTTATACATTGAAAGCTTGAGTAATTTTAGAAAATTTATGAGTGCGGCCCGAGCGGTTTCCCGGGTTAAACCGATTGTGGTGCTTAAGTCGGGAAGATGCCCGGCTGGAGCCCGGGCGGCTTCTTCGCATACCGGAGCTCTTGCAGGAGAAGATGCAGTCTATGATGCGGCTTTTAAGAGGGCCGGCATTGAACGAGTACACACAGTTGAAAACCTCTTTGACTGTGCCGAACTGATGGCCAAGCAGCCCCGCCCCTCCGGACCGGGGCTGGCTATCATCACGAATGCCGGTGGACCCGGAGTGATGGCCACCGATGCCCTCTCTTTTTATGGAATAGAACCGGTTTCTATTAGCCGGGAGACCATAAAAAAACTGGATGAAATCCTGCCATCCTTCTGGAGCCGGGGAAATCCCGTAGATATCCTAGGAGATGCCTCTCCGGAGAGATACCGGAAAACGGTCGAAATTTGTATGTCCTCCCCTGAAATCGATGCATTATTGATCATCCTCACCCCCCAGGCCATGACTGATCCTACCGCTGTTGCCATAGCTCTGGCTAAAATTCTAAAAGCAAAACCTTGCTCGGTCTTTACGGTCTGGATGGGGGGTTTAGACGTAGAAAAAGGCTGTGAAGTTTTCAATAAATCGGGTATTCCTACCTATGAAACCCCGGAACGAGCCGTCAGGGCTTTTATGCACATGCATTCTTACCGGCATAACCTCGAATTGCTTCAGGAAATTCCGCCAAAGCTGGATCATTCTCTGGAATTTAATCGAACTATGGCACAAGGTATTATTGAAAGAGCCCTAAAGGAAAGGAATTACCTTCTTACCGAGGCGGAATCCAAGGATTTGTTGACAGCCTATGGTATCCCCGTTAGCCGGACGAAAATAGCGGTTTCCGAGAAAGAGGCTGTCCGTCTGGCTCAAGAGATTGGTTTTCCGGTGGTTATGAAGATTCATTCACGGGATATTACTCACAAATCCGATGTTCAGGGGGTTCAACTTAATTTGCACGATGATAAGGATGTCAAGGAGGCCTTTCGCAAGATGATGATAGATGTTCATTCATGCGATCCAGGGGCAGTGCTTCTGGGGGTAACTATTCAGCCCATGTTAAAACGTCCGGATTATGAGTTGATCATTGGGAGCAAAAAGGATAATGATTTTGGGCCGATCATCTTGTTTGGGATGGGTGGCATCATGACTGAAGTATTAAAGGATCGGGCTATTGCTCTTCCCCCATTAAACCGTTTATTGGCTAAGAAAATTATGGAAAGTACCCAGGTTTATAAATTGCTCCAAGGCTATCGTAACCACCCCCCTGCCAATCTGGACCTTATCGAAGAGATTTTAATCCGTCTTTCTCAGTTGATAACCGACTTTTCTGAAATAAAGGAACTGGATATAAATCCCCTTATCCTGTCTGAGGATAAAGCCTATGCAGCAGATGCACGAGTCATCATTAAACCCTCCAAGATCCCGTCACCACTTCATCTTGTCATCAGTCCCTATCCAAACCAGTATGAAATGAACTGGACTATGCAGGACAAAACAGATGTCTTTATTAGACCAGTTAGGCCGGAAGATGCGCCGCTTTTGATAAATTTATTCCATAATCTATCTCCTAAAAGTATCTATTTCCGTTTTTTCATGCCGCTAAAATCTTTATCCCACGAGATACTGGTACGTTGCACCCAGATTGATTACGATCGTGATGTAGCGCTGGTGGCAATAAAAAGAACTGAAAAGGGAGAAGAAATGCTGGGGGTATCCCGATTGATGAGCGATCCTGATGGCAGGGAGGCGGAGTTCGCCATGGCAGTGGGCGACCCATGGCAAGGAAAGGGGTTGGGAGAAAAACTGCTTAAATATTGCATTTCCATTGCCGATGAGCGCGGAATCAGACGTTTGTGGGGGATAGTTCTTGCTGAAAACACCGCCATGCTTTCACTGGCCCGTAAATTAGGTTTTACCATTACCAGAAGTACTGATTTGAACGAATACGAGTTGGGATTAAATCTGAAGAATATCCATACTAGGAAGGGATAAAAATGGCATTTGGATTCAGAAGAGGCAGAAAGAGAGATAGGGGGTTTCGGGGCGGCGGCGAACCAAGACATTTTGGACCGGGCGAACCCCCTACCGATTGTATCTGTCCCCAATGTGGTTTGATAGTTCCTCACCAACCGCATTTTCCCTGTTTCCAAACAAAATGTTCCCGATGCGGCTCGCCTATGACTCGTCGGTTTTTCTACAATAAAGAAAAGCCCTAGCAAAGCCATGGAAAATAAAAAAAATAAGGAAGGGTTAAGGCGAGGCCAAAAAGTAGCTTTTATTGCATCCATTATAACGCTTTTTCTGGCGCTCATGAAAGCTATTGTTGGCCATTTGTTTAACTCAAAAATTTTAATAGCGGATGCTTTTCATAGCGGCGCCGACCTCTTGGCCATTTTTGCCTCCGGATTCGGCCTTTGGCTTGCCTCCAAGAAAAAAACCACGAAATTTCCCTACGGTCTATTCAAGGCCGAAACGCTGGGCAGTTTAATAATAGGTGTATTAATCGTTTGGGCAGGAATAGAGATATTAAAAGACGG
>DAOWNY010000102.1 GCA_030642325.1 Deltaproteobacteria bacterium | reverse complement strand
GGAATGGGATACTTATTTCTAAAAAAATGGGCAAGGTCTCCCAGGGCAACCAGGGTATCTTCCACTTCTATCATGGTTCCGCCCTTCCCTACCCCGTCTCTCAATTGATTCCCATCCCTGATACTGCTTAAAAACCCCAAGGCCCCCTTTTCCATGGCCTGGGGAATAAAATCGTGTCCATCGAACCTCTTTCCGGACAGAGGAATGAAAAGATTCCCCGGACTGCTGATCCGGCTATCGAGGATAATTCCCGAAAAATACCCTCCCCCGTCTCCGCCGATCAACCGTCCTTTAGTTGCTTCCAAGACCTCCCCCACTGATATCATCCCTCTTTTGCATTTCAACTAATGATATTTCCTCATCTCTTTTTTTAACAGGGCGTCTCTTACCTCGGCCCGATCATCAAAAGGAAGTATTTTGCTGCCGACTATCTGGTATTGCTCATGTCCCTTTCCTGCAATGATCACCTGGTCACCTGTCTTTGCAAAATTTATGGCCAGATTTATCGCTTTTTTACGGTCCGGAACCGCCACGTATCCCCTTTCCACAAAACCGTCAACCAGTTCCCGGGGATGATATTTCTTAACCCGAATTTTTTTTATCCCTTCCTCAATTTCCGAGATAATCTTCAGGGGATCTTCACTTCGGGGGTTATCGGAAGTAATTATAATAAGGTCGCAATGTTTGATTGCCACCGCCCCCATTTTTGACCGCTTTCCCCGATCCCGATCTCCTCCGCAGCCAAAGACGGAGATTGTCCTTCCCGGGGTAAAACCCTTCACGGCACTCAACATTCTATCCAGGGCATCACTGGTATGGGCATAATCGACTAGAATCAGAATTCCTTCGTCATTCAAAACCCGTTCCAGCCTTCCCGGAACCTGTTTGGCTGTTTCAATGCCCCTCTTAATCACTTCCAGGGGAAATTGCTGGCTAATCGAAACCCCCACTGCCGCCAGGATATTATATAGATTCAACTCCCCCAGCAGGGGAGAATTGATCAAAAACTCTCCCCGGGGTGTAGTGATCCTGGCAGAAATACCGGAACTATGAAAATCAATATCTTTTGCAGAAATTTCTCCCTTGTTTTTGATCCCGTAAGTGATAATTTCCGCCTCAGTTTCATCCAAAAGACGCTTCCCCCACGAATCATCCAGATTAATTATTCCAAAGCCCCGATCTTTCCTGTCGCCTCCCCCCAAAAAATGGGAAAACAGTTTACTTTTGCACTGAAAATAATTCTCCATATTTTTATGATAGTCCAGATGATCCTGGGTGAGATTTGTAAAAACAGCCACAGCAAATTTATTTTCATTGAGACGGGAAAGATCCAGGCCATGGGAAGAAACTTCCAAGCCCACGTGAGTCACCCTTTCATTCAACATCTCCCTGAATATTCTCTGAAGATCCAATGATTCCGGGGTTGTACGCAATGAAGGGAAACGATTTCCTCCGTAACGGTAGTTTATGGTGCCGATTATCCCTGCCCTGATTCCTGCTTCCTGAAGGATCGACTCAATCAGATAAAGAGTAGTTGTTTTACCATTAGTACCGGTAACCCCAAGCAATTTAAGTCTTTTTGAGGGGTAGTTATAAAATCGACATGCAACCTTAGCAAGCGCACTTCTGGTATCCGAGACAAAAACGCTGGACACCCCTTCCCATTTATTACCCTGGTTTTCGCAAATTATTGCTTTGGCGCCTCTTTTTACTGCTTCTTCTATAAAATGATGCCCATCGGATTGCAACCCTTTAATAGCCACAAACAGGCAACCTTCCTCTACTTTTTTTGAATGGTAGGCAACCGAGTTAATATCACAGGACATATCCCCCGATACTCTGGTTATGTCCAAACCCTCGATCAATTTACTCAGTTTCATCAAAATCCTATGCAGAAGACGGCTGAAATTTGACCTGAAACTTTCTTCCGGCTTCGAAGATAGTGCCCGGCTTTGGTTTTTGATCAACCGCTCTGCCACTGCCGACAATTTCTATAACAATCTTCATCCGCTCAGCAACCTTAAGCACCTGTCTGATCGTCATCCCGGAAAAATTGGGAAATAATGTTTCCCTTCCCTCCAAATTCCAGTCCTGATCCTCCTCAAAAACAAAATCGGTTAAAGGGCGGCCAACCTTACTGCCGGCATAAAGCTTATGATCACTCTCCTTTTTAACAATTTCCACCTTTGGCGGTATCCCCAGATAATACAAAATTTCCGAAGCAATCTCTTTAAAAAGAGGGGCTGCCACTGTTCCCCCGTAAGGCACCCCCTTGGGTTCATCAATTACTACTAAAATTGAAAATCGGGGTTCATCGGCAGGTACGAATCCCACAAATGAACTGACGTATTTATCCTTTGAATATTTTCTGGTGGCCGTATCAACTTTTTGAGCGGTTCCGGTCTTGCCGGCCACCCGATAACCGGAAATTGCCGCCTTCGACCCCGTCCCTCCCTTTTTTACCACCTCTTCCATTAAGGAAACAACCCGACTCGCCGTTTTCTCTGAGATAACCCTTCTCACCACCTCGGGATACATCCTCCCGGTAATTTGCCCCTTATGATCAACCATCTCTTTTACCAGGTACGGTTTCATTAAATTACCCCCATTGGCCACTGCTGAAACAGCGCAAACCAATTGAAGGGCGGTAACCGTAATTCCCTGCCCGAAGGAGGCTGTCCCCAGGGCCACATTTGACCAGGATCTAACAGACCTTACCTGCCCGCTTCTCTCTCCCGGAAGATCTATTCCCGTCTTATTTCCAAAACCGAAATTTTTTATATATATATAATATGAATCCTTTCCCAACTTTTCCCCGATTTTGGTTGCCCCGATGTTACTGGAAAACTTAGCCACATCCTTAAACGACAACCAACCGTACTTCTTTACATCGTGAATTACCTTGTTATGATATTCATACTGTCCATTTTCGCAAAAAAACAGATCGTTCTCCTTTACTATTCCCTCTTCCATTGCCGCGGCAAACAAAATGGGTTTAAAGGTTGAACCCGGCTCAAAGGTGTCGGTTACCGCCCGGTTTCTAAAATTCGAAGGACGATAAGACCAGAAGGTATTGGGATTGAAGTCCGGCTGGTTGGCAATTGCCAAAATCGCTCCGGTTTGAGGTTCCATCACAATAACAGTTCCCCCCTTTGCCCGGGTCTTTTGCACCAGCTTTTTTAACCGCTTTTCAACTATATACTGAATACCCTTATCCAGGGTTAAAACCAAATCACCGCCGTCAAAAAAACTGTCTTTCCCTTTCTCGGTAAAAAGATTTCGACCTACCCCGTCCCTCCCTACCACAAAACGTCCGATCTTTCCCTTTAGATAATCATCGTAAAACAGTTCAATTCCTTCCAGCCCCCGGGAGTCTAATCCGGAAAACCCCAAGAGATGTCCTGCCAGCTCCCGGTTTGGATAAAATCTTCTTGGCTCAAGAACAAATTCTATTCCCTTGATCTCCAGTTTCCTGATTTTCTCTACCTGATCAGGAAAAACCTTCCGTTTTAACCAAACAAAAGATTTATTACTCACCATACTTTTTTCCAATTTGTGGGGATCGGTATCCAGGACCCGGGCAAGGTTAACCAGGGCATAGTTTAAGTTGTTAATTCTATTGGGCTGCGCATAAATGGATTTAACGTCAACACTGGTAGCAAGGATTTCCCCCCTCCGATCGTAAATATTCCCACGCCGCGGTTGTTGAGTAATGTTTCTTCGTTGCTGCATGTATGCCCGCTTGTAAAGCTCATCCCTCTTTAAAACCTGAAGCTGATAACCCTTGACGAAGATAGCTAAAAACGAAGAAAAAAAGACGATGCAAATAAGGATAATCCGAAACCTTAACCATTTTATCCGCTTAATTCCCATTATATATTACCACCGTCTGACCTCTCTTTGGAACAACCATTCCCAGATCTCCTTTCGCAATACTTTCGATCCGTTCATGAGACTTCAAAGTTGCCGCCTCCAGCCTTAACCTTGTATTCAATTGCATTAATTTCCGTTGCAACTGAATCTGCCGTGGAATCTCGTAGTCCAGATTAACTGCCCTCAAACGAGACCAGACATAAAGCAGGGATCCGGAAAAAACCATCAGAATGCTCAAAATAGTAATAAAAGCGATCCGTCCCTTTTTTGCTCCCGTTTTTCTTTTATTGACCTCGAAAGTTACGGGAAAACTCTGGATAGATTTTTTTTTTAACTTCTGTTTATCCACTCACCATTCTCCCGCCGGCTGCATTTGAGACGTCAGGTCATACAACTTTCTATCGGAAACCCTGCGGTCATCCGATAACCAATGCTGCTGCTCGTCAGCCTTCCTCTACCTCCAACCTAAATACCAGTTTTTTTGTGTGACCACACATTATTATATCCCTAAAAAAGCTTCCACCTTCAGGCTATCCATCTGGAAATTAGTTACCTGATTTTTAGCTAATCGAAAAAACGGCGATTTCAACTGCACAGTCCGCCAAAAATATGGCGGAAAATTTGAAATCGCCGGGCACAAGCGAAAATTGAGATTTTTAATAAGCTGACAGCTAATAATAAAGCCTGAAGCCTTGGGACTTAATAATGATGAAAAATTGAGGAAAAAATTTTCATCATATCCGTAAAACCACCCGTAATTTAGAGCTTCTGGAACGGGGATTCATGTTGACTTCACTTATTTGCGGGATCACCGGTTTCTTGGTTAAGATCCTGAAGCTATCTGAAACCGACGGAATAAGCCCCTTTTCCAAACCCTTAAAAAATTGTTTAATTATACGGTCTTCTAAGGAATGGAATGCAATTACGCACAGTTTCCCTCCCTTTTTTAAACAATTAATACCCTCGTTTAAAACCACCTTAAGGTTGCCGAGCTCATCGTTAACCGCAATGCGGATGGCCTGAAAAGACCTGGTTGCCGGATGGATTCTCCCAAAACGATAAGACCTGGGAACAGCATATTTTATAATTCCAGCCAACTCGGCAGTAGTAAAAATAGGATTCTCCCCCCTCTTTTCACTAATAACCCTGGCAATTCTTCCCGCATAACGCTCCTCCCCGAACTGTCTGATAATATCCTCAATCCGATGAACAGGAAATTTATTTATCAGCTCAAAAGCGGAAATTCCCGATCTTTGGTCAAAACGCATGTCCAATGGAGATTCAACCTGGAAACTGAACCCCCTCTCTTTTGAATTCAACTGATAGGATGAAGATCCTAAATCAATTAAAATACCGTCAACTTCTTTTATTTTTAAACTTTCTAAAACAGCATTCAGGTTAACGTAGCTATCATGAACGATTGTAACTCTTTCCCGAAACACAGAAAGTCTTTTTTTTGCTATTTCAATCGCATCACCATCACAATCAATCCCTATCAATCTACCCGAGGGATGACTTCTTCTCAGGACCTCAACAGCATGGCCGCCTTCTCCCAGAGTGCAATCTACATAAATGCCGGCCGGCCGGCAATCCATTAGCTGCATTATCTCCGGAACCATAACGGGAAGATGATGGGACTCATTCACCGGTTCTAAAGCCCCAACTCTGAAAGGATTTCGCTATTCTTGCCAAGTTCATCCACCGTTTTTTTCATTACCTCCTCCCATTTTTCTTTTTGCCAGACCTCAAATCTCTGCAGCATCCCGGCAAATACAATATCCTTTTCCAATGAGGCATAATCCCTTAAAATGGGAGGAATATTTATTCTACCCAATTTATCAATTCCGCACTCAGTGGCACCGGATATAAAAAATCTTAGGAAGGTATTGATTTCCTTCTTTAGAAGGGAAAAGGAGCTCCATTTTTTCTCCAATTGCTGCCATTCGGAGAAAGGGTAAGCAACCAGACAGCCCTCAAAATTTGTAATAACGAGACGGTGCTCTCCCGTGCCGCCCAGCACATCTCTAAATTTTGCAGGCAAACTTATTCTTCCCTTGTTGTCTATAGTATGTTCAAATCTTCCTCTAAACATGACTTCTTATCCCACTTTTTACCCTCATACACCACTTTACACCACTCTACCTAGCATACCCATGTTTGTCAAGAAAAAAAATAGGTACATTTAGCTTGGGAATTGAGGGTATAAGTTCATACTTTACAAGAGGTTAAATGTTTATATTCTCCTGATGTGGGATCAAAAAAAATTCATATACAATTGTTTCGGGCTGCATAGTTTACTGACAAAAACCATAAGCTGTGCACTGAAAGCCGTGAATGGATACAATTATTAAAGGTTGAAAATTATTTGTTCAATTTGCTATACTGATATCCGTCTGGTTTTCGGCTCAAATAAAACCAGTGCGGTAAAATTTTATGAAAAAAGCTGTACCAATCCGGAAGACGGACATGATCTCAGGTTAAGAACAGGTCAATTGGCCGGCAAAACAGTCAAAGAGGGAAATAGTGAAAATTACAGCAAACCACAATATCAAAAATTACGAAACCGGCAATCTCTCCCTGATAAATTTATTAAATAAAAACTACGATGAAATCAAGCAAGTTTGGGTAGCTAAACTGAAAGAATTTCTCCAGGATGATTCCGTATCTTTTAAAGGGGGAGTTGAGGGGGTAGTTGGAAGTTATTTAAGTATCCTTGCGGATGCTGTTGAATCAACCGGCAATGAAGAAAAATGGATATCCTCGCTAAAAAAAATTTTTTTATCCACCCGGGAAGCAAAACTGGATTTGTTGCAAAAGAAAAAGTCGATAATGATGGGCAAAGATGTTATCTACCCCTTT
>DAOWNY010000254.1 GCA_030642325.1 Deltaproteobacteria bacterium | reverse complement strand
TTGAACTCCCGTTCCAGGGTTCCGTCTTTATGAAATAAAAAAAAGTGGGCGGGCCACCGGTCGTGATCTCGATATGATCTGTGCCGGTAGGTACTCCAGGCCAGTTCCGCCCCGGTCTTGGGATTTGGAAAAGGTGACCCCTGCTTCCAATCACCGATCAGCAGGTTATTTTCCCCTACTTGAAACTTCCCCGCATTGGCCATGGTGGCCTTTCCCTGTTTTGTGACAGGGTATGTCCTGGATTCCACCACCGGAAAATTGACCCAACCATTTTGAATACCCTTTAAATATGTAATCTGACAAGCCGGGAAAAGTAACTTCTTCAACTCGGGAAGATACTTTTCATAGTTATCTTTATTGACAATCACCCCAGGTTCCAGCACATTGGCAAAAAGCGTCAGCGGCACCATTAGCATAATTAAAATTGACATTATCATCTTTTTCAGCATAGAATTCCCCTTCGTTTTTCAGCTATACCCGTAAGAACAATTTACATTCAAGTCAATAGTAAACAAGCTCAATTCCCATCGTATGGCAGCAGCTTATTATCTTCTCTTTTATCTCATTTCCACCCCCTTTTTTTTAATGGTTAACAGGCGGATGAATAACCCCCCCCCCTTCGACGGGGAGAAACAACCTTCATCGTGCCAGCCTAAGCAGCTTTTTGATACTGAAAATTTTCTTGGGACACCCTGGGGTAACCGGCCCCACATCCAAAAGGGTCTGATGACCGGTTTGGGCATTACCGCAGTTGTAATGCCAGAACATATGTATCTCCTTTTCCTCGGCCGTCAAGGAATGGTACATCCCGGCATGAATCCTGAAAATTCTTCCCCTCTGATCAAACATTTCTCCGCTGGCGAGCCTGA
This sequence comes from Deltaproteobacteria bacterium, assembly GCA_030642325.1. Classification (GTDB taxonomy): domain Bacteria; phylum Desulfobacterota; class DAOWNY01; order DAOWNY01; family DAOWNY01; genus DAOWNY01. Next base: position 2,385 of record DAOWNY010000254.1, on the reverse strand, counting down.
AGGTACCATCCTTTTCCGCATACAACACTCTCTTGCTGTATATATAGTTCGGATCATTGAGATTTATTTCCAGCACCCAAAGGGGCCTTATCTCCCATTCCATTTGAACGCACCACTTGGTCTTATCCCGGTCATAGGGGGGCCGTTCATCACTGAGATACTGCCGTGGTCTTAAAAAATCCCTCTCGGAAAACTGGAAGGTCATCTTCGGATCTACCTTCTGCCGCCAAATCTCGTAGTCATCCATGCATAGATCGCTACCTCCCACCGGATCAGTTACGTCCGAACCGCTTAAACGTCTCAACCTCCTGAGGGCAGGTATGTAAGCATAGACATCATCATCCTTCCCCAATGCCTCATACCTGATGCGAAGCTGAACAAAACTCTTCAGATCAAATGGGGCAAGGAATACCTGGCCTTCCTTGGACTCAATCACTCCCTTATTACCGGGCTCTTCCGGAATCGGTTCACGATACACCCTGCCCGTGTAATGTCTTTTTAACTCCGTCCATGAAAAATAACGGTCATAACTGCCGTCCTTTGCAAACATGTAATAGGTTGAATATGGCCACTTTGCCCCATCCTTATACTCCCTCCTTCTATAGATACTCCAGGCCAGTTCAGCCCCCGTCTTGGGATGGGGAAAGGGGGCACCATTTTTCCAGTCACCAATCAGCGAATTGTCTTTGGCCACCTTAAACTTACCGGCATTTGCCATGGTCGCCTTGCCGTACTTTGTGAGAGGATATTTAGCTGTTTCTACTACCGGCATGGTTATCCACCCATTTTTTATGCCGGGGACAATGGTAAGAAAGGTGGCAGGATTAAGAAGCCTCTTCAGTTCAGGAAGATAATCCTCATAATTATCTTTGGTAATCACAACTCCCGGCTTTATCTCCTTTGCAAAAATAGTCATGGGCACCAACATCAAAAGCAAAAAAATGATTGAAAACATCTCCCTCTTCATAAACTGTACCTCCCTAAATAAATTAATTAATTAAAAAGGTTCCTTGTTCACCTAACAACAATTGCTGCCGAATGTTTGTTCGGTTACCTTGCCCATAATATTATTAACCAGCTAATCTGATTAACAGCACTAATATTATTAAACGGAAAGAGGCCCCACCATAAAACTCGCCGCGCCGGACTTGTTTTACCGAAAAAAAACGTTTTCCGTTAAGACTAAGATTGATATTTTTTTGCTGAATGCAAAATCGGCGATAATTACAGGGGTAATTTTGATGGGATGTTAAGGCAGATAAATTCTTTAAGCGGCAAAAAAATCAACCGCTTAAAATCAAATTTAGCAAGGGGGTTCTTTGTGAAAAGGATTTGGGATGTCATCATTACCAGGAAACTGATTCTAAAATAATTATATTGCGCAAGCTGCTTTTTATTTAACCAACTATATCTATCAAAAAACGCTATTATTCTGGCATCATTCTTCTGGTTCCTGCAAATTAGTCGGTAACAGGGATCCAGTATGGTTAAAGCTTTAATACTATTGTCTCAACATTGAGTATTACAAACGAAACCGGAAGTGGGTCAACACCGGTCATCTATTTCGGGGCATGACGAGATTAACAAATTATAATAAAATGAAATTATCTTCATGGATTAACCATGAGCAAAAAACAAGTGGCATGATTAGTATTGGCATCAACAGGATTATGTTATAGAGAATTATCAAAAAGAGAAGTGAAGAGAGAGGATCGTAAAAAGCTGAGGAGGTTGAATGAGGAATAGTCCGATCGGGTAAGAATAGATATCTGACCTTTTAAGTGCAAAAAATTCAATTGTCAAAGAACAAAAAAACTATTTTTTATTGGATTCTAGACAAATATAGGTTGTATACCTTTTTTAGAAAATGTTTTGGGGAGATGGTTAATGAGTCCTGGGCTTTTGTTGCACCCAAGTGTTGTGAAGCGGCTATACGCAAGGCTAAAAACTGATGACTATAGGACTCGTGCCCTATGACGAACTGATCGAACAGCCATGCCGGCAGCACTTCTATGGACCCGGTGGAACCCAAAATTCTTTTTTAAGAAAGGCTATAGTTATAAAGGATCTGATTTTAAATAAATAAATTATTGTAAACTTCAATCCAAGTTTTAATTTATATTGCATTACAAAAATTAAGTCAAGTTATTTCCGAGGCATAAATTTTTTTATTTAACAATCCTGGAGCTTTCCTGCGTAATAATCCCGGCGTCATATCGGCAGACAAGCCATGAACGGAGGAGATATGCGTAAGTATTTTTGATACATGCATAATAGACTGATTAATGCGTTGCGGAAAGGGGGAAAGAGTCAGACCTTGAATATTGAATACATGAGCCTGTCCACTTTCTTTTTCAGTTCTTTATGCGTACTCATTTGTTCACT
>DAOWNY010000296.1 GCA_030642325.1 Deltaproteobacteria bacterium | reverse complement strand
TTCAAAACAGCCAAAAATTTTTTCAAGGGAAAGCTGCCAAACGTCACCCGGGAAGCAAAAAATTTGATCCTGGCCGGACATCCTTTGCGTAAGCTCATCGCCGCAGGCAGCCTTCAAGGCCGCCGGCAAACTGGATTGGATGAAAACGAATATTTTTTAAAAAGGCCTCACGCCACCACCAGTCCATGCATCGGTAAAAGTTGCCGAAGCACAAATATCCTGTGCAGGGCTGCTGCCTGAAAATACCTGAATACAGGTGATTTGAGAGCTATTCTTGAGTCTGCCTTATTATTCATCTTGCCGAATGCCGAATTCCAGTCCTGATATTCAGGAATTTCTTCAGGATTACCCCCCAGTAATTTCCCATCCATGACAGATCTTTTCCAGATTTCGATCCGATCTTTTTTGGTAGCCTGGGTAGCAAGGATATCGAGTAATTTACCACGAATTTTAATAAATTTAATTTCACTGCTTTGATCCCTCAATTCCGGGCGAAGCCTTCCAACTTTTTTAAATATTTTATATATCTCGCTGCAATATTCCCGGTATGTTTCCGGATTATTCCGGACAGGGCATCTTGTCTTTGTTTGTTCATAGACAAAACTCCAGACCAGATACGGCCTGTCAGGAAAAGTGAGGGCGGCTCCGTGCCCCAATGCGCCGGAAAGTTCTTCAGCAAAAAATGACTGCAGGGTGTCTCCAAATTTTTTTAAAAATGATTTACGTTTTTTATCAATATACTCTTTTGTTTGCCGACTTAAGTCCCCGAGTTCAAAACTGTCATTTATAATCTCGTTTTCCGGAGAACCGATTCCTGAAAATCCATAATGGGAAAATGTATCGGCAAAAACGTGGGCGGTAATTCCCATCAGTTCCAAAAAAAATTCCGAACGGGAATAGGTCAAGTGGTGTTTTACCATCTCTTTGGCCGGATCACTGTTTTTTACGCAGACAAGCCGATCAGCAAATGTCTCCCCCCGGGTTCCGGGCAAAAAATGGAAAGGGACCCAGACCTGCCGCTGGTCATCCGGTTTAATGTTATTGACATCAACGGCATGATGAGCGGTGGCTTCCGCATCAACCCGTCCGGCATCCTTAAACAAAATATTATTTTTGCTGGCATTATCATCAACAAACTGAGAAGCAGTTGCAATAATTTCTGAAACATTGCGATTAAGACCGGCTGCACGGGCCATTACATAAGTACAATAGTAGTGCATATCTTTTTGCATAATCCCTTCTCCTTTAAAACCTAAAAAATATATTTTTTTCTTATGGTGACGCAGATTATAAGTATTGTTTATTGCATTGAACAGATGTGCCGGGGCCGATATTGGAACGTACGGTGACCGCAGGGATAGTTTTATGGTTCCAGTTTATTCCCCTTTTTGACCAGCCAGATCGCCATAATTATTAATGTGCCTGCCAGATAACCCATGATTGCCAACCATCCCTTGAAAAACGGGGGGTCCCAAAAGGAATATCCCAGCCCCTGTTCAACCACCGTATTAAAATCGCCGATATTCATCCATATTCCCCATTGCAGGAAAAATGGCAAAACAGTCAAAAAAACACCCAGGAAAGAACCCCAAATAACCCAGCCATCACGTCCTTTTCGGTACCAGTGGTGGGCTAAAATAAAACCGATGTTTCCCAAAACTACCATAATTATTCCAAAAAGAACATATGCCCCCGCCACCAAGGGTTTATCAAAAGGATTTTCAAACCATCCCGTCTTATACATCACTTCCCAGGCCGGCCAGCCAATGAGGAGAAACATGCCCGCAGGGGCATAGCAGCAGGCGAGATAAACGTTGAAAGGGCCCAGAATCTTATTTAAGAATATTGACGGTTCCTTTTTTAGGTAATCCCTGCAAAGAAAAGCAAAGATCTGACCGATTGCGAAAGATGCCGGCAAGTCTACCTGAACCATAATTTTTCTCCATATTATTCTATCTAATTAATCATTCTTTTCATTAGCATATACGCCAATTTTCCGGTTAAAAATTTTTCTGATTTCCAACTCTTTTTCTCGGGTTAACGGCAAGCCTGAAAAGTTTTTCGAAGTGCCTTTACCGATGGCAACCCACTTGCCGTTACCTGATGGATTGTAAGGGAGAAATTCGCAACAATCAAAATGGTTGTCAGCTAAAAACTCTGCCAGACTCGTTATATTTTTTTCTGCGGTAGTATAGCCTGGAACCAGGGGCATCCGCGGGATGACAGCCGCCTTCTTTTCCTGCTGAAGCCTTCGGAAATTATCAAGGATCAATTCATTATTTTTTTTGGTAAAGCGTTTATGCAGCACGGGGTCGATGATTTTGAGATCAAAAAGGATCAGGTCAACTAAAGGGAGAATCTTTTTTTGGAAGTGCCGGTAATCGAAATATCCGCATGTTTCTATCGCAATATGGACTCCCGCCTTCTTTAAACGATCCATTACGTCTTCAAGATATTTTATATGCATCAAAGGCTCACCACCGGTAAAGGTAACCCCGCCGCCGGATGATTCATAAAACTCTTGGTCTCTTAAAATAATCTCCCGCAATTCATCGGGTGAATAATATCGACCGGCTGCTTCAAGTGCCAGGGAATCACAAGTTTCGCAGCATTCACCGCATTTTACACAAAGGCTCCGGTCAATAATCTGCCCGGCCTTGATATCAATCGCACCGGCCCCGCAGACCTCCTGACATCTGCCGCACC
>DAOWNY010000321.1 GCA_030642325.1 Deltaproteobacteria bacterium | reverse complement strand
CTGTAGATATCATGATAACGTCCCAGATAGCAGGAGTCATGGTAAGTTATCAATCCGTCAACCTTCTTGGATAGTTTTAATTTCCCCTGTTTAATCAAGTCGAGGATAAACTCCACATGATGAACAACTTCGAATTCCCCTCCAAATTGGGGGTATTCTTCTTTAATGGTATTATACCCGTGGGGGCAGGCGGTAACAATCTTTTTAATGTTGTACTTTTTAAAAAGTTCAATGTTTTCCATGGCAAGCGTCTGGTATAGGTATTCATTTCCCAGTCTCCTTGCAGAGTCGCCACAACATTTTTCTTCCTTCCCCAGGATTCCAAAATTAACCCCGGCGGCCTGCATAATTTTAACCAGAGAAGTAGTCACCTTTTTATAGCGGTCATCAAAAGATCCGGAACATCCAACGTATAAAAGGACATCCACATTACTATCTTCCGAAAGAATCTTTACCCCCAACTCCTTTGCCCAATCGCCCCGGGATGCCCATCCGATCCCCCAGGGATTGCTGTTATTCTCCATATTTTTAAATACAGTCTGTACTTCGGGGGAAAATTTACTCTCCATTAGTACCATGTACCGTCTCATGTCAACAATCTTGTCAATATGCTCGACAAAAATCGGACACTGTTCTTGACATGAACGGCAGGTAGTACAGGCCCAGAGTTCTTCTTCTTCTACCACTTTCCCCACTAAAAGCTCAGGAGATGCTTCCTCTTCCGTCTCAGTATCGGGTATTGCTTCCCCTTGAGAAATCATATGGTTCTTCAAATCCTGGATCATTTTTTTCGGAGAAAGGGGCTTTTTTGACAAATAAGCCGGACAATTATCCTGACATCTTCCACAACTTGTACATGCATCCGTGTCCAAAAGCTGTTTCCAGGTAAATTCCCTGATGTGAGATACCCCGAAAGTTTCCGCTTCTTCAAAATCAAGGATGGGATTCAAGGCTCCCTTGGGTTTCAGTGATCTCAGGAAGATATTGACGGAAGAACTGACGATATGAAGCAGTTTTGAATAGGGGATGTAGGCTATAAAACCAAAGGAAATAAAAACATGGACCCACCAGGAAATCTGATGCCAGAGCAACAGGCTATCCCTTTCCATGCCACTGAACAATTTTGCCGTATACCATCCGCCGATTGACCATATTTCAAATGGTGGTTGCTCCGCGGCAATTCGGAATCCTTCGATTACAAATCCGGTAACCAGGATAAAAAAGATCAAACCGAGGATGATTGCATCATCAAATGTACTGTCCAGCCTGTCCGGCCTTAATACGTAACGTCGAAAAATCGCCATCAATACCCCTATTATGGCGAGGATTCCGGCAATATCGAGGATCAAAGAAAATACCTCGTAAAATGTTCCCCTGAGAAGATGCAGATTTAGATAATGATCTGCCGCATCAACGCCGGACCCCATAAACAGGATCAGGAAACCCCCGAATATAGTCATGTGCATGATGCCGGGGTAAGCCTCCCTCAAGATGCGTACTTGTGCAATACCATAAACTAATAATGATTTTATTCGTTCTCCGATATTATCCAACCGGTTTTCTTTTTTTCCCATCATCCAGAGACGATAATGGCGGTATACCCCGTAAGCAAAGATTCCAATTGCAATTATCGCCAAAAGATAGACAACCATTCCACCTGTAATATTCCAATAAATTTCCCTTGATGGAACCATAACTTACCTCCTCCTTCTCAACAAAAGTTTTGATTTTGTATCAATTATTGGATAGCCACTAACGCCATGCTATGGGTTAAATCCGTTTTTCGACTGGTTGTCTGTGTAGTTTTTTAAACTGCTTCGTAAAATATCGGAAAACGGGTAAACCGACCAGGCACCCTCTTGGAAATATAAAAGATCGTATGCTGTTTTGCCCCTATACCCGGAGCTGCAAAACCAGATTTAAAGCTATCTTTTATTATTTACCGGGATTTTCTATTTTGATTATCTCCTCTTTTATTCTCACCCCCTTATGTTATCTAAAAATTATATCCCCTATATTGATTAATAACGATTACCGGGTAAACTTGCTACCGACCCCTAGCCTTTTTCGGGGATTTCACCCGCAAAACTAACGTTTATCTTGCAAACAAGAAATAACGGGGGAATTATATATTATCTCACCGGCAAAGTCAATAACCATTGAACTCTAACCGATCAGGGGAAAAAGAAAAGTATCCGTTCACAGACAGACAGTTTATGGTTTGCAGTTAACTATTGCCTAAGTTGAGCGATTAGCTGTCAGCAAACAAACGTTTAGCTTTGAAACACCGAGGTATTACATAAGCAAGAAATAAACACCCAATGGGGGAAGTTTTGTAACAAACAGCAAAACATCCTGTGATCATTTCGAACTAAT
>DAOWNY010000051.1 GCA_030642325.1 Deltaproteobacteria bacterium | reverse complement strand
ATTACGACCTAGTTAAAATATTGTAGTCTGTCCCTAATCTTAAATCAATCGGAGATCTCGATAAGATCGGAATTATTGATTCCCACTCAAGCCGGTTTAATCCAAGTTTAATCTGAAACTTCAGTAATAATAATTATGAGTCCATAAATCCGTTAAGTTAGCCGTTATTTTATCCTATCTTCTACCACCTGTAATAACTTCACAGTTTTTTTAATAGTTTTCATTTTACAAAGAAAAGCTGATTATTGTCAAATAAAAAAAATTAATCGTAATTATTTAAGCTGTTATTCAGGTAAGATAGACTAAGCGCCCGAGCAGTTATTATTCAAGTAACCGTTTACGGTTATCAAGTTCACGGTTCACTGTTTTTTTATTGAATTATGCAGCGCCTAAAGGATTTTAATCAGAAGCTTAAACCTTCAACCTGAATCTTTTTGAATTTTTTCAGAAAATATTTTAACTTCACATGCAATCTAAACTTGAGTTCTCAGTTCGGCATCAAGGCCTTTCGCCTTTATGCTTCAATCAACCGTTAACTGCGAACCGCAAACCGTGAATGGTTACCTATTCAAGTATCAGCACCCCCAATTGGATATAGGAAAAAGCAATCAATTAGCATTCGACATTAGTAGTGTTAGATGATATTGTTACTGACATGTCGGCCGGTTAGAACTGCTGCTTGATTTAATCACCCCAGTATGATAGTTATTGTAAGGAAACCGGTTTATGTAAAAATAGTAAAATAACAGCTAAATTATTCTAAATCCATTTTCCCTGATGTAATCTATCGATCAAAAAAGTTTTTATTTTATTCATTATGACGATTCCGTATTTAATTAAGAAAATCATTAGGTTAACTCATCTCATCAGTGCGAAACTTTTTATATTTCTAGTTATCCTGCTGACCCTCTCCTTCGGGACCGCCATCTATACTAACTGCCGCCTTTACACTTCCCACTTTCAGAAGATTATCGTTGGAAATGCCGTAAAAATAAGTAATATTATCAAACGGGCCACTTACCACAGCATGTTAACCAACCGACGGGAGGACCTGACCAATGACATCATTAACATTGTTCAGGAAGAGGGAATTGAAGGAATACGGATTTACAACAAAAAGGGAAGGGTCTCTTTTTCCGACAACCTGACGGAACTGGATCATGTTGTGGATAAAAAAGCGGAACAATGTTACGTATGCCATGCGGAAGAACCGGCCATGGGGATACTCGCCACCAACAAAGAGCGCATCCGAATATGGGAGTCCCCGCAAGGCTACCGTTTGCTGGGGCTTATTAACCCCATTGAAAATGAACCGGAATGCAGCAATGCCGACTGCCATGCCCATTCCCCTGACATCAAGTTACTGGGCCTTTTGGATGTTAAATTGTCCCTGGAAAAAGTAGATCAGGGGATTGCCGAGACCAGAAAGAGGATGGTAATCAACTCGATCATTTTTGCATTGATGACCGCTTTGCTCAAAGGTGCATCTATCTTCAAAATGATCCATCAGCCGATTAAAAAACTCCTCCGAGGCACCGAAGAAGTAGCTAGCCTTAACCTTAACTACAAAGTAAATATAAATTCCCGTGATGAGTTGGGAGTCCTGGCAGACTCCTTCAACAATATGACCGGCGAGCTGAAATCATCCTCCGTCAAACTCAGGAAAACACAGGCCAGCCTGATCCTGTCGGAAAAGATGGCTTCATTGGGGAAACTATCGGCAATGGTGGCCCATGAAATCAATAATCCCCTCTCCGGCATTTTGTCCTATGCTAAGCTTTCGTTAAAATATCTACGCAAGGGAAAAGTAAATGCAGAGGTATTGGAAGTAGTCAGCGAAAATCTCCGCATTATCGGCAATGAGGCTAAAATGTGCGGAGAGATTGTTAAAAATCTGCTCCTCTTCTCCAAGAAGACCCCGGAACTTTTTAAATCAGAGTCCCTCAACCGGATTATTAATACCAGTATTAATGTAATTAAGCACAGTGCCGAGATGAACAACCTGGAGTTGGCCAAAAAGCTGGATCAAGGTGATGACTCTATCCAGTGCGAGCCCGGCGTCCTCCAGCAGGTCCTGATCGCTTTAATCGTTAATGCCATTGAGGCGTTGTCCCAAAACGGAAAAATAACTATTAGCACTGATTATCATACCTACAAAAATCGAGTTCAGGTAATCATTGAAGACAACGGAAAGGGTATCCCTAAAGATATCCTTCCACATATTTTCGAACCTTTTTTTTCCACTAAAGAATCGGAGAAAAGTACCGGCCTTGGGCTTTCCGTAGTTTACGGAATTATTAAGCAACATGGTGGCACCATTGAAGTAAGCTCTAAAGAAAATGAAGGTGCCAAATTTACCATCACTCTGCCTAGGACGCAAGGGGTTGATCAAAAAAATAATAAACGGGGTGAGCAGGGATGAAACCGGAAAATTTAGGAATACTTGTCGTTGATGATGAACCTTCAGTAAGAAATTCTCTTTGTCAATGGTTTAAAATTGACGGCTACCGAGTAGATACGGCCGGCGAGGCCAACGAGGCCTTAAAAAAACTTCAGGACAATCATTGGGATATCATTTTATTGGACATTAAAATGCCCGGAATGGATGGCCTGGATCTCCAAAAACGCATCAAACAGATTAATAAAAATATTATTACTATCATTATTACTGCCTTTGCCTCAGTGGATTCAGCGGTTAGGGCATTAAAAGAAGGTGCTTTTGACTATGTGGTCAAACCAATTGATCCCGATGATTTGAGTCATCTGATCAACAAAGCGGTTGAACGAAGAAAACTCGTCAATGAAAATATCCAACTGCGGCAGCGGGTCGAGGAACTTACCTTTGCGGATGATATTGTGGGAGAGAGTCAAGGCATTAAAAGTGTCATGAAAATGGTATCCACCGTGGCTAAGACCGATTCCACCATAATGATAAGGGGGGAAAGCGGAACCGGCAAAGAACTTATCGCCAGGGCTATTCACAGCAACAGCAATCGAAAATATTTTCCCATCATTGCCATCAATTGTGGAGCTTATCCGGAAGGACTGCTGGAAAGTGAACTTTTCGGTCATGAGAAAGGCGCTTTTACCGGGGCAATTTATCTCAGGAAGGGGAAATTGGAAATGGCCAACAAGGGAACCATCTTTCTGGATGAAATAGGTAATATCAGCGAAAAGATGCAGATGGATCTTCTTCGGGTAATTGAAACCAAGCAGTTTGTCCGCCTGGGGGGTGACAAGACCATTAGTGCCGATTTCCGAGTTATCAGCGCTACCAATAAAGACCTGGAAAAAGCGGTTAAAGAGGGGGGGTTCCGTGAGGACTTGTATTACCGGCTTAACGTTGTTTCAATTGTTCTGCCCCCCCTGCGGGAAAGAAAATCTGATATCCCCCTGCTGGCAAGACATTTCGTAAATTATTATGCTGAATCAATGAACAAAAATGTGGTAGATTTATCCCCGCAAACTTTAGAGGTACTGACGAAATACGCCTGGCCCGGTAATATCCGCGAACTGAGAAACGTTATTGAAAGGGCCATGGTAGGAACCAATGGAAAGCGGATTGAAGTGAAAACCCTCTCCTCTCCTTTTCTTTCTTCGTCGAATTCTCCTGAGGGAAATTCTTTAGAAGAGATAGAAAAGGCACATATAAAAAATATTCTGGAACAAGCGGGATGGAATATTCTCCAAGCAGCTAATATCCTTAAGATCAGCCGGCTAACCCTCTACAATAAAATTAAAAAATATAATTTTCAAAAATAAAAGTTTACTCTTAACATTAAAAAAAGCCTACTATGCCTTATATCTATATTGTCCCCATTGGACAGGGGGAACCTCCTTGGGCCAAGTCATTAGAAAACATGATATCCCGTTCTTTTCGTTTCGATGTCAAATTAAAAAATTCCGATATCAGCTTACCGGACACCTTTGACATTTCCCGCAACCAATACAACTCCTCCCTCATTTTACTCCGGTTGATCGCCAACCCCCCTCCTGATGCCATTAAAATTCTTGGCGTTGTGGGCGTTGATCTGTTCATTCCTATCCTCACCTTTGTTTTTGGTGAAGCCCAGTTAAATGGGATCGGGTCAGTGGTTTCTTCGCACCGACTTGACGACCGATTTTATGGTTTGCCGGAAAATAAAGAGTTAATGACACAACGGCTCATAAAGGAAGCGGTGCATGAACTGGGGCATACTTTTGGACTGATACACTGCCGGGATGCTCCCTGCGTAATGAACGCCTCCACTTATGTGGAAAACATTGATCAAAAACCGGTGGATCTGTGCCCTTCCTGTCAAAAAAATCTCAAGGCAGAAAAATTTTATCAGCGGTTCTCGAGTTTTCGGTGGAAAAAATAAGGGGTTATTTAACCGGCGGCAGAGCATTTTTATTGATCGGAAATAATTTTACCCACCTTCGAATTTGTTGATTTTGAAATAAAGGAATCTAATATTTGAGAACACTGCTCGGAAGAAAGCAGATCCCTTAAGCGACTGATTTGCACTCCTCCATCCTGCATGGTAACACCCAGATCTTTTTTGTCGTCTTTTTGCATGGCATTAATCTGTTCTATCAGCTCTTTCTCTTCCTTTTCGTACCATACACGCGCCCTTCTGCCAAAAAGAAGATGTCTGAGGTTGTCCTCGAGATTCTCAGGTTTCATTGTGATAAGCCATCCATCTCCCATCGGGTCATTGATTATTGCCCCCGGATCTTTTTTTAAATGAAAGTTTACCGTCTCAACCGTTCCGGCGACCGGAGCAATCACGGGCAAAATATAATTTTTCTGGATAATATGGGCGTAGCATCCTCCCCGGTCTATATATGTCCCCATTTGGGGCAGGATAATCAGCTTAACATCGGCAATAAGACGAACAATGAAATCATCTATCCCCAACCTTGTTTTTTCCGGGCTTTCAACTTTTACCCAACAGTGGCTCGGGTGATAGAAGGCCGATCCGTTAATGTGCAGGGAGGAACTGCTCGCAAGCAGTTCCTCGTCCACATAGACCGTTGATTCCCGGATTTTATCTTCAAGGCCGACTTCATTTCTCATCACTTGGTCAAAAAGGCAATTTTCGCATTGGTAGTCACGGTCACACAGTTTATAAGATATCAAGCCACCGGTCATCCAGATACATTTCCGTTCCCCATCGGGTATCACCTTATGTATATATCCGAATTCTTTTTTATCCATGTCCATGTGATCATTCCCGACATTCTTTAAAAACTCCGATTTTCGCGCTTCTGTCAGTTAAGCCAAACATACTTTTAAAATAAGTCCTGCCTCTCTTAAGATCGTACTCGTACTAATTCAGGGAGTCAGGAAAAAATCCCTTACCAGCTCATCCCATTTGTCTTTATCCAAACTCCTTGCTATCCCGTTAACCGGCACACCACCATCCTGAGACACGGTGCCCAGGTTGTAGTCCATCCGAGAAAATAGCTTTTCCCGAACACCTTCCATCCATTTTTGAGCAAGGTTGCCTGAAAGCAAGTTACTCAAAGTAGAAGATACCTTCGGTACCTGAACTTTTGCCAGCCACCCCTCACCGTACGGATCATTATTAATACTATTCGGTGAGTTTAACACCTTTTCATTGATGGCTACCACCTTCCCGTTTACCGGGGAAAGCATGTCGATATATTTGGAACCTACCTTAAGCGCCCATCCCCTTTCTCCCTGAGTCAACGTAGCACCTACCTTAGGTGTTTTAACGGCATTAATTTGTCCCACCAATTTTTGGGCAAAATCGTCAATCCCCACCTTCACGACATTGTTTTTCTCCGGCAATGCCCAGCAATGCCCCTGGTGATAAAAAATTCCTTCCAGGGGGGTGCGAAACCACTCACTAATGGCCGGGATGATTTTTCCCGCCGCTCGATAAATCGCCTTTGCGGGTATTACCAAAGATTTCCAGAAGGGGATAAAAAGCAGGAGAACACTTATTATTATTAGATACTCAATTCCCTTGGTTGCGAAAATATTAACGTACGTGAAACCTTCCATGCTAAACCTCCTTTTAGGTTAAAACAATTAAAATTTCCCTTTCAAGGAAACAGCCGCTTAACCTTTTTTTCTTCTGTTAACAGGTACTCCGCCATCAGCCATTGTTGTTCCCAATTGGGGGCTATAGATGACTGCTTCTTCTCCTGCCTCTTCTGCCTCGTCTTGCTCCATTGCCCACTGGGGTGACTTTCTCAGGATAGGCGTTCGGAACACAATCCATCTAAACACCCATATCACGCTGAATACAATGGCTACCGTGCTTACCACCTCCATCCAGGAGGGTATGTACCTCTCGCTCAACGGTATATACCATTTAAAGGCAATCATTGAAAAATTGACCCTGTTGATAACAACCCCGATCATGGTCATGATGGCAGCGGTGTTAACCAGAGTCATGTTAGCTTTTCTGGCTCCCTGGGCGAATATGATACAGGGTATCAGCACCAGCCCAACTACTTCAAAAAGATACCAGTAACCCATGGGGCTGTTCAGCAGTCCCCATTGCTTATAGTGAGTCAAAAGTAAAACCTTCAGGAAAAAATAGACAAACATGGCGACTGAGCACGCCTTCCCTAGCCCCAGGGCCAAGCCGGCCCAGGATTTTCGGTATTCTTCGTCCACATGTTCGTCACCAAAAACCCGGTAGCATATTGTCCCGATGAATATTACCACTGCAATGCCGGCAAACACGCTGGATATAAAGAAAAGCAGCGGGATAAATTCTGTGTACCAGAGAGGATGAATTTTCCATTTAGCCATCATAAATAATGCCCCAAGACCGGACTGATGAAGGGTAGAAAGGGCGATTCCGAATATCACTGCTCCCATGGTAAGCGAAATGAGAGTTTTTCTTAATTTTTTTAAGCCAAGCCACTCTGCAAATGCGGGGGCAATTTCAAGAAGCTGGGCCAGCATATAAAGCAAAAAATGCCAGGAAACCAGAAACAGCACCGAGTTCACGCCGAATTTGTTTCCAATTAGCGGATTTACGATATTCCACCAGCGGCCGAGATCGAGAAAAATTGCCCCGGCATAAAAAATATAGGCAAGAAAACCGTTGAGGAGTGCCATCCGCAAAATGGAGTGGTACTTCTCCGCATGCAGAACATGAACCACGAAGGCCATAACATAGGCACCACCGGCGAAGGCAACACCAACCATTACAATACATCCGATCCATACTCCCCAGGGAAATTCGCTGGAATTGTTGGCAACCGCGCCCAGCCCATATACTAAGCGGTAGAGAATGACGAGGGCGCCAAGAATTATTACAGGGATGGAGATCACGTTAAAGGGAGTGAGGAACTTCCCCTTTGGTTTTAATTCGCTGCGAACAAATGTCAGAATTTCTTTCAAGCTTTTAGTTTCTTTTGCGGTCGTTGCTGCTCTCATTTCTCCCCCCCTTCATTTTCGCTTACTTTATTTTTCCGTTTTGTTAAAGTGCTTACTCCGCTTAAGAACGCCGGCCAGAGAAGAAGTATGAAGGGTACGCTGTATAAAAATCCCGTTGTGTATTCCGGATAGGGAGTTGTCCCAAGATCGTTCCGGAACCCGATTTGTTCAAAAGGAACCTTTGAAAGGTAAAGGTAGCTTGTCCCGCCTGCCTCATGTTCCCCGTAAATGTGAGAAAAATATTCTCCCTCGTTTTGATAGATCCGTCTATTTGCTTCTTCAATCAGCTCCCGCCTGGCGCCAAAAGTAAGTGCCTCTGCCGGACAAGCTTCCACGCAGGCCGGATTTTCGCCCTTTTGCAGCCTATCCCAGCAGAGATTGCATTTCTGCAATTTAGGAAAAGCGCTATGGTGTTCAAACTGAGGGATATCAAAGGGGCAGGAGATCATGCAGTACCGGCATCCCATGCAATTAGTGCTCCAGGTCACCGGCCCTTCTTTCCTTTTTTTCATAGCATTTACCAGGCATGCGGCAACGCAGGCAGGCTGATTACAATGCATACATTGTTTTTTAGCAAATACCTCTCCCTCATCCGTCTCAAACCGGTTGACCACCGTCCACTGAGTTTCGCTGGGATTACGTACTTTTTCAAATACCGATTCATCGTCGGTATCCGGGATAGGCAGATCATGTGCTTCGGCGCATGCCACTTCGCAACTCCGACACCCGATACAGCGAGTGGAATCAACCAAGACACCCACGAATTCTTTGTATTCGGAAACCACTTTTGCCTCAAGTTTTTTAGGCTTCAACAAACTTCCGGAAGCTACCCCTGCTATTCCTGTTCCTATTCCTTTTAAAAAATTTCTTCTGTTGATTTCCATATGTAACCACTCCTTTCCCTTAATCTGATCTCCGTCGTCGGCAAAATTATGGCCCCCGGTAGATCAGCCACCACAAAAAACTTACCCCGGTTCCTTTCGGATTTATCCGTCACCTTTCAAATAACCCTACAATTCTTAGGGATCATCTTTATCCGGAATCCTCCGGCGCGGCAATCGGACATAAGGAACCCACCGGCTAATTAAAAAAGCATCAACTCCATCAATAAGCAGGGTATTTGTATTTAACATACGTCAAACAAAGCAACTGTTTTTAATTTTCGCCACCTCCTTTTTATATTCTATTTAAGCCCCCCTGAGGCCTTAATAGCCCGCTTACTCTTTTTCCTTCTTTTCAATGGATTTACCGCCATCGGCCATGGTCAGGCCCAGATGGGGGTTAAGGATAGGCGTATACTCTTCGGAGCCACCACCTTCCTTAACCCTTCTTCGATGTCGCTCCATAATAATCTTAAATGTGGAGATCAAAGATGCCGAAGGTAAGATTATTACGAAAAACCCGTACCAAAGAAAAAAGGTAAGCATGACTAATCCCATTAATACAATTAAACTCACTCCCAACGGTCCTTGTAGCAATTGATTAATTATTTCAGTCATATCTATTCCCTCCTTTGCAATATAAGTACTACAATATTCATGCCAGAACCAATTATTCTGTAAAATTATTATCCATGTGTGATAAAATACAATAATTTCATACAGATACGCTTTAGCTTAATGATTATTTAAAGCAGGAGAGAATTTCATCGTTTACCGAAGAGTGTTATCTTTATTTACATTTATTGTCACCAATATCTCGTCAACTGTTTAAATATATAATATTTCAGATATTTTAACCATAGTCTACTGTTTAAATAATATACATCCATCTGTTAATATTTTTTACTCTACCCATTGTTTGACTCCTTGGGTGCCCTGAACGTGAAACAAAAACTATAATAAACGAGAAAGAATATTTATAATTTTTAATAGTATGTAGCCGTTCACGGTTAGCAGTTTACAGTTAACCGTTTATTAAAACAGAAGAAAAAGGAGGTTGTGGGTGTTTCTTTTGAAGATTAGCAGCCTTGAACAATTTAAAAGAACTGAGTAGCATCTCAATAAGCAGGGGTGTCCTTCTTTACTTCAACAACCCTTCCGGGTTCCCGTTTTCGCTGGAATGACGTGGATCTTCGCGGGAATCCATACACAGTTACCCCTGTTTATTGAGATGCTACAGAGCTGATTCCAAAATTGGAGTCGATATCAAATATGCTTATACATCGTTATAAAATTCATTTCATTGAAAAAACCGTGAATGGTAAACTGAGAACCTGAACGGTCACAACATTATTTGCCTGCATTCCAGGGCAATTACCTCCAAAAAAACCTGATCCCAATCCGCCTGGTTTTTATAGATGAACCTCACGAGAATAGGGCTTGACATTGCCGGGATTAACGGATAGAAACGAAAAAGTCAGCCAGTTCAAATTAATGCTGTTAATTTT